>JAGHDU010000117.1 GCA_021159785.1 Staphylothermus sp.
CTATATTAAAAACCGTGAGAAAGCCAAACGGTTAGCTATGGAAATAGACCTTAATCAAGCCATAAAACATTCAAACCAGCTAAGAGAATTCATAGATTTTCTCCGGGATCCATAGCCTCCTCCTGCCCAGCTACATGTTGTTGTTCTAATAGTCTAAAAAGTGTTTTACCCAAGCATTTCTTTCCAACGTAATTGTCTCTCGTACGTACTGTGTGGTTTGAACCTGGTCTTTATGTTTTTTAGTTTTTCTCCAATAATTGGTATTTTGTCTGGGTCTATTATGCCGTAGCCCCATTTTGCTAGGAAGTATAGGTATCCTATGTCTCTTGGGTTGAAGCCCATGCCATACGCTACAATAGCATCTAGGTTCACTGGATTAGTTGATGCAAATACTACTCCCCACTTCTTAGGCTCACCACTTACTGGTCCGTTGCCCTCCATACCTATTACTCCATCAACTACTCCCAGATCGGGCATCATCTTGGTAGCGAGCAAGGCTATGTTGTAGTTTATAGTATAGAGTCCACGATGCATCCTGGGTTTAAACCCTCTCCTAATACCGCCCATAACCATATTCTTAATAGATAGAGTCACCACGACAGTGTCGTGTGTCTTTGCTCTACACGGAGATATCTTCACGAAGCTCTTATCGAGGAGGAGCTTGGATACATATACGCTGAATTCTTCTCCGTGTTCATCTACTAGTTTGAACTCTACTTGTTCATAATCATCGAGATCGCCGAATTCGATATCGGGATACTTTTTCCTGAGTTCACAGTAGCCATAATTCCTATAGCCTTCCTCAGCTCTAGCATTTGCTGGTGATTCAGCAATCAATACCTCGGATACATCATGGTTTTCATACAAGTAGTGCAGGATAGCATCAACGGTTTCCCGGGGAGTAGCTGATAAATATATAGTTGTGGATACAAAGTTGGGTTTTATCAAGAACTTCCTCCTACCACCAACAATGATACGAATCTCCTCATCAATAAGCCTCAAAGCCTCCAATGTTCCCTCAAAATGACTATTTGATCTCACTATGGAGACAGTGCCTTGTTGCATATCTATCAATCCCGAAACTCCTCAGTTCACATTAAACAATACATCCAAATAACGTATTATTGTTCCTCATACTAAAAACAATTAATAACAATAACTTAGTTAGATTCAAGGCTCTTGTCATTCATTGGTTTATATGGGACAGGGTAGCTTGTTTTATATGGTTTTAACCATAGATTGAAAACGGTGCCTTGTTGTGAGTGTAGCGATTGTATATTATAGCAAGACTGGTAGGACGAGACAAGTAGCACGGATTATTGAGGAAAAGCTAGTAGAGCAAGGTTTTCGCGCTGATGTGTATGAAGTTAAACATGCTAAGGAATATGCTAGGTGGCTACTACACTTTAACCCTAGGCTCATTCGTGATACTTTGTCGAGTAAGCAGGTTGAGATAGAAGTTGTACCGAGATTTGATCCAAGCATATACGATATAATCATACTGGGTTCCCCTATATGGTACGATAAAATTGTTCCAGCGATAAGGACGCTTCTAACACAATATAGAGATATACTGAATAAACCAGTTGCGTGCTATACAACATCTATTCTCAGAAGAAACTATGCCGATGGATTCAAAACATTACTGGAATCACAAGGGTATAGAGTGATTAGTTGCGTATCAATATATAACCCAGGTAAAGATAAAGACGCTATCAATAAACTAGTTAATAGTATCGTAGAGTACTTGAAAAACCATTGAAGACTCATATTCGTCATATAGTTGAAACTGTTTATCTCTCATCGTGTAACCAGATTTGCTCCATTAGTACAGGGTAAAAAATTAGTGTGCTATTTGTTTATTAGCTCTTTCTCCTAAGCATTGAAGCCATCAATGCTGTAGTTATTGCTAGAACAACAACTGCTATACCAAGACCAATGTTGAGGGTCATGGTTTCCGGTGGTATATAAGTATAGGTGTAAGATAGTTGTATCTGTATAGGTCTCGGTATGTGTCTCGGTGGTTTTCTCTGTCTTCGTAGTTGTCTCAATAATTCTCTCAATAATAGTTTCTGTATGGGTTGTAGTCACAGTCTTTGTTTCTGTTTCATGCTCTGTGATAGTTATTGTGGTTTCCGTTGGTGATAGGGGTTGCGTTGTCGTAGCTCCATATACGAATATCTTTACATCTGCAAGATCTGCTAGGCTCACCCCTTCTGATTCTACCTTGACAGACTCATCTCCGAGACCGGCTCCTTTTAATTGGATTGTATGTGGTATTGGTGAACCCAGACCCATTATTTCGAGTAAAGAGAATGGTGCAGATATATTTATCAAGAAGTCTCTAACCTCCTTTAAAGAAGCCCTAAGTGATTTTACTGGATCTTTCAGAGGCTCAATATATCTTAACCTCAAGGCTTCAATATCCAATAATAGCTTTGCATGAGTCTTGCTGAAGCCTGCTTGGACTCTTAACGTGAACTTATATGGATGCACTGGTACGAGCTTAAGGTTTCAGATACTCTAGTACAAATACTATGATGAGCTAGGTGAACGATTTTGACCCCGATAATCAAACTAGAAAAAGTCTCGAAAAACTGTTGAACAAGAAAAAGTATTAGACGATTTGGACCTTGTTATAGAGCCCGGTTCCTTCATAGTTGTTCGTGGACGTAGCGGTGTTGGAAAGACAACACTCGCCAAGATAGTTAGTTTATTATTGAGACCAGATAGTGGCAGAATATATTTCCGGGGAGAAGACATCACTAACAAAAACGATAGCTACTGGTCATGGATAAGGCTCAAATACATAGGCTACATAGACCAATTCTTCAAACTAATACCAACATTCACAATACTGGAAAACGTAGAACTACCACTAGCACTACTCGGCATAGACAAGAACACTAGGAGAAACAAAGCACTAAAACTACTAAGCGAACTAGGCCTAAAAGACAAAGCACATAGTTACCCATCGGAATTAAGTGGTGGTCAAAGACAAAGAGTAGCAATAGCAAGAGCACTAATCAAAGACCCAATACTAATAGTCGGAGACGAACCACTATCAAACCTAGACGAAGAAACTTCATCAATAGTCCTTAATATTTTCAGGAAAATAGCTAGGGAGAAAAACGCTGGAATTCTATTAACAACAACCGATCTATACTATGAATATAACACAAACAGAGACCTAATATTAGTAAATAATAAATTGGTAATGAGATAGTAAGGCGAGAATTAAGGTATATTATTTGCCTTGTTTATGTTCTTGACATATGCTAAATAACGACTAGTGATTATAATACAGTTATAATGCTATCGTACTAGAATAAATACTAGTGAAGCAAAAGAAAGCTTATTCAGTCCGTCAAAAGTCAATATGACCAGTATATCAGATCCATTGTAAAAGCCCTTTAAGTATGATATTAAGATATTCATAATTCACAAAACTCAGACAACTTTTTATATTACGGCTATACACACCTAGAGAATTTCCTTGGAAAACCTTCTAAAAACTGTTGATTAAAACCGTGGTTTCCAGTTCTTCAGGGCTTTGTAGTCCGGTTCTGGATCTTCAGTGTAGAAGTCTAAACCAAACCAATTTACTACCTTTAGAATATTCCTAATTTTTTTCTCAGAAAGCTTCTCTTTCCATTTTATAAGTTGTTTAGGTGTTCCTATGTATTTTCGATCATATGTCACGAAGCTTGGTAGTTTTGCTTTCAAATAAGCTTCTCTTGGAACTTTTTCATTGATATAAGAAAATATCTTCTTAAGCTCTTCCCTAGTATTCATTACCAGGGCTTCATAAACGATAGTATACCAATTTAACTTTTTCCGATAGTAAAGCGGAATATAATTGTCTATACTCCATATCACAGCTAAGATTTCTTCGACGGTTTCTATATTTTTTAGCTTCTCTATTAATTCTTGGTTGTCTCTCAACTCTTTTATTTCATAAATGGATGAAAGCACTGTATTTTTTGAAGGTATAATGTTTCGAGGAGGATATTCGTTTGATAAATACCCGGTAATTCTTGTTTCTAATTGGGAAGCTATTGTGGCGCATGGGTGTCGAATTATATAGAATATTCCTTTTACTTGAAAGTTATTGTTGATCCATGGCAATAAACGGTTGGCACGAACAAATTTTACTAAGGGTTTGTTAGCAAATATTCTCCTATAGATATTTTTAAATGTGAGATTATAGTGTCGTACCCTGCTTACAATTTCTCCTCTGAATACTCTTGTTAGGTATTCTTTGAGTTGTGGATGTGGATCCTTGTAGTATACATAAGGTCTTGATAAATTAATATCTAGATTCCATGCTTCTGGAAACCAACCCTTATGGAATGGTTCAAAAATTGCCTTATAGCCGGGGAGTGTCTCTAGAATCTCCATAACCCATGTAGTACCACTACGTGGTGAGCCAAAGATCAATATTGATTCTCGTATATTTAATGGACCATTAATAAGTCTTCCAACTAAGTCGATCAAACTGGATTTTGTCCATCGATTCTTTATTGGGATAGTATTAGGGATACTCACTGATATTCCCATCAACCCTTTCTATTACCAGTGTATTTCCTAAATATTAGGACTAATTTATTGCTTACATTCCATAGAATTTTTAAGCTTCCTTTATGAAATTGAAATTCTCAATTAAATAATTCAAGCAGTTCCGAAGATATCTTTCATTACTA
>JAGHDU010000231.1 GCA_021159785.1 Staphylothermus sp.
GGATACAATACTATTTCATCGTCATTGCTTACTGTTTCTTCCTCAGAAACTACTTGACCATTTTTAACAACAACGTATTCATTAGATAATAGACCGATTTTTTCTAGTAGTTCTTTCACACTGATTCTTTTTTGGCCAAGATCGATTTTCCATTCCCTGCTTCCATCAACTAATTTTACAACAACCACTTCTATCACACCATATAAATAGATACTCTATTTTCCAGAAGATCCATGATAAGGTGTATTAAATCTACGTTTTCTCTACTCTGTTCAAATACTTAATCATAAGATCTTTACATGTTTCATAACTATTACAATCCCTATGAGCATGTATGAAGAAGACTTCCCCTACTGTTTTCCGTATATCATTTAAATGCCATAAATGATCATCTATGTAAATGATTCTGCTTGGAGGTATTGATATATTCATTTTTTCGAGTTCGTCGAGTAGTTTTTTGAGCAGAATATGTTTAATAGGTTTTGGATCAATTAAATGATAATCAAATAAGTCATATAAACCGAGAACCTTGAGAGCCTCAGTAGCTTTTTCTACTAGATTCCAGCTCAGCGTTACAACAATTGCATTATTCTCTTTTGCCCACTCTATTAGTTTAACCATGTAGTCATAGGCCTTGAGCCTTTCTCCCCGCGAATCAACTATGGTGCAATCATTGATTTTACGAAATGGAGGTTTCATCTTTGAAACATCTTCATGATCCCATAGTGTTCCATCTAGATCTACTGCCAGTAACCATTTGTTGTACATAATTGGATTCACCATACATATTATTTTCTCAGAATGTGAGGATCGATCATTTCTATACTTACTCTTTCTCCTACCTTATAATTATCGAGTTCTCTAAGCATAACCACTGCTCTTAATATTGTTTCTTTGCATTTGATGATTAACAAACCATAGTTTCTCCTATAGATTTTATCAATGATTACACAGTCATCGTTTCCTGATACAATGATTTTATGCTGAGGAATAATAAGGGTGCAATTGGTTTCTACGAAGTTATTTAACCAAGAAAACTCTACCTCCTTATCGCTACAATGTGCTTCTATTATATTGTGTCCGAAAACCTTTGCTGCTTCAATGGTTGCGGGGTATTCATATACTCTCCTTGGAGACCCTTCCTCTACTTTCTTACCTCTATATAATACCACTAAATAATCAGCTAATTCTAGGGCTTCATCCTGATCATGAGTTACGTGTATAAAAGTTATTCCTGTCCTTCTCTGTATATTTTTGAGTTCATACCTAAGTTCTTCTCTTAAAGCTAGGTCTAGATTGCTAAGAGGCTCGTCAAGTAATAGTATTTTTGGTTTCACGACAAGAGCTCTTGCGAGAGCTACTCTTTGTTGCTCGCCACCACTCAGTTGTTCAGGGTATTTATCTAATAAGTGGTCTATGTGTAGTAAGTTCGCTGCCCATTTGACTTTTTCATCTATTTTTATTCTATTAATTGTTTTAGCCTCTAATCCAAAAGCAATATTATCATATACAGTCAAGTGTGGGAAGAGACTTGGTGTTTGGAAAACCATTGCTACTCCTCTTTCCCATGGAGGCTTCAATAATATGTCTTCGTTGTCCACAATGATTTTACCACTATCGGGTTTTTCTAAACCAGCAATGATTCTTAGGAGGGTTGTTTTACCGGAACCACTCGGGCCCAAAATGACTGTGATCTTACCCATGGGTATTTTCATCGACACGTTATCTAATGCTATTGTCTTATCGTATTTTTTTGTTAAATTCTCGATTATTATCATGCTAAAGCCACCTCTCCATTTTTCTAGATAAGATAAGCAATATGATTGAAGTTATTAACAACAATAGTGTTGCAGCGGCACCACTTGCTTGCCAATCACGTACTCCTCTATAGACATATATAGCTACTGCTAATGTTATTGTCTTGTTAGTTGATAAAAAGAACGTTGCTCCAAACTCTCCAAGGCTAACAACTAGAGCCAGAGATAAAGCAACGAGATATGATGGCCTCATTAATGGATAAATAACTCGGGCATAGAGGGTAAAGCCTTTCTCCCCCAATACTTTTGCTACATCAACATATATTCTCCCTATTCTTTCAAACCCTATTCTGAGAACACGTATAACTAGTGGGATCGCCGCATATGTATGTGCTAATATGATCAAAACAGGTGGAGGTAAGAAGTAGCTATAAGCTCTCAATAATCCCAGCGAAAGAGTTAATGGACTAATAGCTAGTAAGGATACATACAATGCATCAACGATCTCCGTACCAAAATAGACTATTATTGAACACAGAACCAATGATAGAAAAGCTGTCATCATGGCATAGTATAGGGTGTTAAAATAAACTAATGCAAGCTCTGTCCCAAGAGCAGGATCGTATCCTAAGCCAAGGATTCTATGAAACCCGTGAAGGTTTATTTCACTTGTATATGGATTGTATAGTGCAGTATATATTATTGAGAACAATGGCATGTAAAGATAAAGAAAGACAAGTAAAGTAACGGTGTATAAAATAGCTTTCAGAGGCTTAGGCACACCTAGTTTGTAATGGGTATAACCTATTGGTGGAGCATATGTTTTTCCGTGGAAGAACGTGAAAATGAAAACAACCGATAATAGGACCAAGTATTGTATAAAAGCGATCGCTGCTGCTTTATGTGGCATCATCATTAATTTATAGTAATAATAGATGTATACCTCTAGAGTAGAATATCTTACACCACCAATACTCAAAGGTATTGCAAAGCTCGTAAAGCAATATATAAACGTAAGGGTATAGCTTGATATCATAGCAGGAAGTATATACGGAATAATTACTTTTCTGAAGACAAACACAGTTTTTCCACTACTGTATAAGTTTATGGAATCTACTATTTCCCTAGGAATAGATACAAAAGACGAGTATGTGAAATTTAGTGAAAGAGGAATATTATAGAATACATGTGCAGCTATTATACCCCAAAAACCCTCACCCAAAAACCTCAGTTGAGGAAAAATACTTGTTACCCAACCTTTCTCACCAAATAGTGAAGTGAACCCTACTACGACGACCATTGGTGGAGCCATGAAAGGGATTATGCTGAGTGATCTAAGGGTTTTCGCTCCTTTAAAGCCTAGTATCAATAATCCCAAAGAAGCTATTGATCCGATAACTGTAGCTAATAATGAGCTTAGTAATGCTTGTTCAAAAGAGAATTTTAATGCATTTATTATATTTGGTCTATTAATTATGTCCAATAGATATTCAAGAGTAAACCTACCGTTGTCGTCAATGAATGCATCTTTTAAACCATATATGACTGGGTAATATATTAAAAAAGCAATTATCATCACGACTATTATTGCTTTCTTATTCATTTTGGACACTCAATGTTTTTATTGACCCATTATAGTTGTCCACTCTTCTATCCATTTACCAAGGTTTTCTGCTATTTCTTCCTGTGTCATTCTTAGATTAACTACTTCTACTTGATTCATATCTATAGCGTATTTATAAACATCAGGTAGTTTAGCGTATTTGTTTGCTGGATACATCCAGTTGTTGAGCGGTATTTGTTCTTGTACCTCCTTGCTTAGGAACCATTCAATAAATTTCTTTGCTAATTCTGGGTGCTTGGCTCCCTTCACTATTCCTATGCCTTCTATCTGGAGCCATCCAAGCATTTTTCCATTGTATTTTACTAGTGTTGCTTTATAGATTGTTGAGTTATAGAAGTATACAGAGTATGCTGGATCAGTAGCATAACTTACTATTATATGATATTCTCCATTATAGAATGCTTCAAATGCATCATCCCAACTCTTCTTTA
>JAGHDU010000229.1 GCA_021159785.1 Staphylothermus sp.
ATGGCTAGGATCGGATCTAATATTTGATATAGATGCTGATCATTATCAGGGATGTGATAAAACCATATACATATGTATTAGTGAAAACAAGGTATTTGAGGAAAAAATATCCCAATGTCCCAAGAGTAACGAAAAGCCCTTAGCTTATTCGTTGCTATCATCTGAATGTTTGGAAAGAGCATTTGTTGATGTAAAGAAATTATATAGTATTCTCAGAGACGAGTTCGGTTTCAAAGACATAGCTGTTTATTTTTCAGGCAATAGGGGTTTCCATGTAAAAGTCTTCGATGAAAATGTATGGAGTTTAACAAGCGATGAAAGAAGAGAAATAGCATCATATATCTCACTTGAAGGATTTGAATTATTCAGAGTCTTCCCATCTATTGGTAAGCGTACACCCTATATCTTGTTGTCTTCAAGGGAATATGGTATAAGAAAAAGGGTTTTGAAACACGTAATTGAGAAAAACATTGGTGAAAAAACGGGGGCTTACGTAAAAGTTTCTGTAGACGAAGCAGAAAGAATAATCAACGAATTAAAAATAGATATTGATGCCGTGGTAACTATGGATATTTCAAGACTGTCAAGATTTGGTAATTCTATAAATGGTAAATCAGGTCTCATAGTTAAGAGAATTGATATCAATTCTTTTGATAAATTCGATTTCTTAGATTACTGTCCTTGGGAAGGCGTTGTTAGGATAAAACCATTGGTAGATATTTCGGGTCTATCCATTTATGATAATATTGTTAATTTGAAGAAAGGATTAACTTTTGATATAGATGCATGTTTGGGACTCTATTTAGTTTTTAAGGGATTAGCTAGGCTTGTTAATATTGATAGAGTAGGTGTTAGAAATGTATGATACATTTATACATTTGGTAAGAGAAGAGCTTTTTTCTAAGAAAATTACAACAATTCCAGCTTCTAGGATTGCTGAATATATTTCATTCATGAAGAACTCGATGGAACTACTACCATATGTTGATGCAGTTTCAAGAAAGTATTTCTATAAAGTACTCGAGTATTCCTTCAAAGACGCTGAAATGCTTTCAAGGATAAGGGCTTCTAAATACCTATTAGGCGGCGAAAAATCTGGAGAATCCATTGACGATTTCTTATACAGTAAGATAAAGTCTATGATAGACTTGATCTCGAAGTTTTTCTCCGGATTGCTCGTTGGGGTTGATAATAAAATAGTTGTCAGAGTTCTAAAAGATTCTTATATTAAAGATAAACGTGTAAAGAAGAATGACTTACTCCTACTTCGTGTCGATGAAGCTCTAAACTATTATTTACTTGGCTATGTTGATATAATTGATATTCCGTTAATTGCTAATAAGGAGTTTTTAGAAAAGGATTGAATCATTAACCATAATATCCTAGTAGGATATAGCCAAGTATAACTATTGATAACAATGTACTAGTAAGTGTTAAGTATATTGAAAGCATTCTCTCGTCCCTGGTTCTTCGGAATCCTGTTGGTCTAAATGTAGGTGATAGATGTGGTATAATAAATGCTGTTAAAGCCGCAAGTAATAGAAGTACTGTTATAAGTATTGATAAACCAATGTATTGGATCCCATATGTGTATGGGTTTATTGAGTAATTATATAATGTTCTTGTCCAATCAGGTATTATTATTATTGTTAAGAGGAATACTAGTCCCAGAATGATCTTCGATGCTTTATCAATTAAATAATCATATTCGAGTAGATGACCTACTAGTTCTTTCCTAACCCTTTTCATGTGTTTTCCCTCTTCTTATTACTTTACTATATGGTACGGTGTTTTAAGGTTGTTGATTATATTTTAAAGAATCGAACGCTCTTTATAAAGAATCAGAAATAATTTTATTTCCTACGCATAATATTTGTTGATTCTAGCTGACAAGTGGTATTAGTAAGGGAGTATGCAATGTCAAGCCAAAGAACAGTGGTCATAGGAATAATCTTGTTGATTATTGGTTTGGTTCTTTATGGTTACTTTTCCTGTATTAATGTTCCATACAAGGATGTTCCAGATGATATGGTTTCGTGGTTTCATTTACATGTTGTAGATTATTTAAAGAGTGGTGGTGATCCACGTAATGATACTCATCTTAGATTAATTGATGGTAGGAACTTGTATTTATCACCTATATTTATTGATATGTTGATCTTAGCTCTCAATGTTTCTCCATGGTACGTGGTCTTATCTATGGGTATCTTGTATGTTTTACTTGTTTTCGTATCAACATATTTTATTTCCAAGAACTGGGTTGTAGCTGGTTTAGCTAGTGTATTATTCTCTACTGCTCCAGCATTTGTTTACTGGTTTAAATACAATGTCTTTGGAGCATATATCGGGCAAGCTTTATGGTTGGCTTTATTCATCATCATGGGGATCGGTTTTAGTCGTAGAAATATAGTATTAGTTGTTGTCTCAGCCTTAATTTTTTCAGTTTTGTGGATTATGTGGCCGGGAGCATGGATTTTAATGGTTTTATATTCGATTTATTTGTCGGCTTTGTATTATAAGGGTAGTATTTTTAGAGAAGCACTAGTAGCAGGGACTCTGTTGTTACTATTTTCTTATCCAGTGAATATTGTTACTGGAATGTTTCATGTAACAGTTTATCATGTCTTTGCCTCTGTTTTATTACTTGTTAACTTAGTTGTTGGATTTATTGAATATAGAGTAATAACGGGAGCTGTTCCTACGTTTGTTAGATCTGTTTGGAGAATTGTTGGTGCTGTTATAGGCTATGTCATTGGTGCTGGAGTAGCCTTCTCCTTACTAGATTTTATGTCGAGATACGGTGTTTATGAAGATTATTACCATATGTATAACCCTGTGGAAGACTATGGTGTTTTAGGTATATTGTCTTTATTTGGATTAATATTGTTGATAAGAAGCCAGATATTGAGAGACTTAAGAGAGAATCTTCTAGGATTTGTAAGTGTGGCTGGGTTTATTACTGGTTTATTAGCGGCATATTTTGATCCAACACTATCTGTCTTTGCTATAAGTGGTATTGTACCACTTATAGCTTATGGATTATATGATGTTGTTGCTTTCCTAGTTGGAAGTAGTGGTGGTAGGTATCGTGTAGTATTATGTATAGTTGCTACTTGGATCTTAATTGGTAGTGTGGTTGGTAATGTTATACCAGCTAATGCTTTATCCCAGGGTTATCCAAGTGTATTCTATGGAGACTTTACTCCTAGGTTCTTATCCGATAATACCGTTATTAACCAGAGTGCTTTTCTAACTGCCCTTGATTTTATAAAAATGAATTCCTCGGGTGAAACAGTAGTTATAGGGTATTGGGGATATAGTTACTGGATTGTCGGTTACTTAGGGAAGGATGCTTATACCTTTGCTGATATAAGGGGTTCCGATAATGGACGTCGAATATTGTCGTGGACAATGTTGAGCGATGATGATACTAGTTATGCATTGATAAAGAAATACGTTCCTTCCAATATAAAGGATATTTACTTGGTTGTTGCCGAAGTTGTGAGTATTGATGAATCAGTTAAATATGCACATTTAGGTAGAGCCATTGTCTTGAGACAAGCATCTGGTTTTACTCCAGCGGAAGTCATTTTTCAACCTATAGGAGATATTGGTAGGATTCCCCTATATGCCAGAGTTGCTAATGAGTCTTTATCTGATTACTTAGACTTAACTCGTGCTAATTATTTTGCTGAAGTACCTCTTGCATGGACAAGTAAGGCGGTGAACTCACTATGTGTCAAAATGCTGTATTTTGCTCTGCGTAGCAAAGGCTATAATGTTGTGAATGACGTTATATCGTCTTATCCGCTTCAAGATATTGAGCCCTTAAGACATATTAAACTAGTTGATATGACTATGCAGTATTTACAGGATGTAGATACAGGGACGAATATTTACAAAGTATATTATGTGGTAGCGATTTATAAAGTAGTTAATGAATAGAATAAATAGTCTAAATGAGTAGTTTTCCTGACTTGTTTATGTTTAAACATAGAATTTACATGGGTGGTCTCACATGCCGATTCCAAGAAAAGAGCTTCCGGATGTAGGAGAATATGTTGTAGCAACAGTCAAGAAGATTTTCGACTATGGTGCATATGTCACTCTTGATGAATACAATGGTTTGGAAGCATATTTGCCATGGAGCGAAGTAGCATCAAGATGGGTTAGAAACATTAGGGATGTGCTCAGAGAAGATCAGAAAATAGTTGTGAAAGTAATAAGAGTTAATCGAAGAAGGAAAACTGTTGATGTGTCACTGAAGAAAGTCCCAGAGAATGAGAAAAGGAAGAAAATGCTCTGGTGGAAGAGGTACTTAAAGGCTTCTAAGATAATAGAACTTGTTGCCGAAAAAATAGGTAAGAGTATTGAAGATGCTTATAAAGAGGTTGTATGGAAATTAGAGGATTACTATGGAGATCCATTACTTGGGTTAGAAGAAGCTGTTATTCGTGGACCAGAGGCATTGAGGGAAGCAGGTGTTTCTGAAGAGTGGATTGAACCATTGTATAAGGAAGCACTTCGACATATAAAGATAAAGATGGTTAAAATAAAAGGTATATTGACTCTAAGATCATATGAATCCGATGGTGTTGAAAGAATAAAGAAAGTATTAACGGCGATGGAAGAAGTATTAAGTAAATTTGGGAAAAACGTTAAAGGAAGGATTTACTTACTAGGTTCTCCACGCTATGTTGTAGAGATCACAGCTCCTGACTACAAATCTGCAGAAAAAGCTTTAAGCGAGGCCCTGCAATCAGCAGAATCCCTAGCTAAGAAATTAAACGTTAATTTCAGGTTCGAGCGTGAAAGAGCATGAGATGGTTAATACGTAAATGTGTTAAATGTGGAAGATATACTTTAAGGAGAGACAAATGCCCAGTTTGTGGTAGAGAGCTAATAGTTCCACATCCACCCAGATTCAGTCCTGAAGATAAATATGTTGAATATAGACTTAAAATGAAGATGAAATCAGGACTTTTATCGCTTGATAAACCCCTTATTTATGATCCTTAGTTTTCTATCTTTTTAACCTCGATGCTGATAAGATTTATTAGTGTTTTCTACAGTGTGTGGAAGTCCTAGGTTAGTATCTATTATCTTTTATATCGTTTTTGCGTTGATAGTGTCTTTATTGTAGTTTTTATATTGTTTCATGTGAGCCAGAATACTATGTAAAGTAGCCATCCGCTGAAGATGTTTACTAAGTTGAATGGTAGGCTTCTTTTTATGAAGTATGTGAATGTTATTTTGTGGCCTTGTTTTTCAAGGAGTCTTACTGCTACGAGGTTTGCCGAGGCTCCGATGTATGTTATTCCTCCTCCTAGTGTTGCTCCGAGTAGTAGTGCCCATGCTAGTGTTATTGGGTCTGTGTTTAGATATATGGAGAGTTGGTGTATTACTGGGAGCATTGTGACTACGTATGGTGTATTATCCATTACGGCTGATACGGCTACTGAGAACCATATGAGTATTGCTGTTATTAGGAATATGTTGTTTTGTGTATAGCTTAGTATGGTTTCGGCGAATTTTTGTGCCAATCCGTGTTTTGCGAATGCACCAGATAGGGCGAATACGCCTGCTAGGAAGACGAGTAGTTTCCATTCGAATCCTTGTTTTACTGCTTTTTTGACTGATCTCTGGTCTTTATGTACTATGATCCTTGTGATCGCTAAACCCCCTACACCTATGAGGGCTGCAAGAGTTAGTGGTATGTGTAGTATATCTCTAGTGCTTAGTAGCAGTATTTTTATTGATAGGAATACTAGTGTTTCGTAGATGAATAGCTTGTCTATGCCATAGAAGAGTTTTTCTTTGGTGAAAACTATTTGGCCTAGTATTATTTTTCCTTCTTTGTTTTTCCTATATTCTATGTATGTATATGTTAGGCATGATAGAATCATTGGTATTAGGGTTATGAAGAACATTGATGGTTTTCCATTGTATATTATGAAGTCCATGAAGGATAAGTTGAAATATCCTGCCGTTATTATTGCTGGCGGGTCTCCGATCATGGTTGCTGATCCAGACATATTTGATGCTAGAGCGATCCCAATCATTAGTCCTGTTATGTTCATCTTAGTTATTTTGCCTATTTGGAAAACTATTGGTGCGAATAAGAGTACTACTGTGACGTTTTCTAGGGCTATACTGATTATTCCTGATGAGAGTATGATTGTGAAGAAGAGTAGGAAGGGATTTTGTATTTTGTAGACTAGGATTCTTGCTATTAGTTCTGCTATTCCACTTATTTCAAGGAATGCACTAAAGATACTCATTCCCAGAATTAGGCCTAGGACATCCCAGTTAATGTACGTGATAGTTTCCTTTATTGTGAGTGCTCCAGTTAATAGGAGGGTTAGAACTATGATTAATCCTATGTAGTGTCTTTCTGGTTTGCCTATGATTACTAGCGCTATCATTAGTAATAACAATGTGAGTACTAGGAGATCATACATCACCCGTCACTCCATATACTTATGCTTTTATAGTCTTTCCAATTCTCAGTTTGATTTCCTGGTATGTTGGTCCATGGGTGTATACGTATTTTAGTAGGGGTGGTGTAGCGAAGTTCGTAGCTATTGTTATGAGTATTGCGGCTAAATAGACTTCTGCTCCTAATAACCCGCTACTGTATCCAATATATGCTGCTATTAAGCAGAATTCAGCTCTTGGGAAGAGTCCTATGCCTATTCTTAATGCTGCTGTTGCAGGGTATCCTAGTAGGAATGATGTAAGTCCTCCGCCTAGGAGTTTGCCTAGAAATGCAACGGCTATCATGGCTAGGTAGAATGGTATGTATTCTGGCGTGAGGGCTTTTTTGATATCTATGCCTGCTGTTGTGGTTATGAAGAATATTGTTGAGAATAGTATTGCTAGCATTCTGATCTTGTCTGATACAGTTTTTGCACCCCATGCTTCTGATAAACCGAGTCCTACAGCGTATGCTACTACAAGGGGTGATAGATTAACATATTTGACTATGAGTGCTAGTCCTATGAGGAGTCCTAGAACGGTTGTTAGGATTGCTTCATCTGTGTGGAGGTAGCTTGCAACTTTTGTTAGGTAGTTGCCGAATCTATGTAGTCCTAATACTATTGCTAACCATATGAGGAACGCTATGATTATGATCCTAGCCATTGCTGATATATCAAATGTTGCTTCATGTATTAATGATACACCAGCTACAATTATTATTAGTGCTACTAAGTCGTCTAGAACAGCAATACCCATAACAGTGTATCCCTCTGGTGTATTCAGCTTCTTTATCTCTATGAGGGTCTTGACGGATACACTTATACTAGTAGCTTCCAGAACAGCACCAATAAAATAAGCTGAACGCGGTGGATAACCCCACAAAATACCAATAACATAACCAAAACCAAAAGCAGCTATTGCCTCACCAATAGTTATTATCCCATAATATGGTAAACTACGCATAAAATAACTATAATGAGTCTCCAAACCCGCGTAAAAAAGAAGTAAAACAACACCAAAAACCCCCAAAGCCCTAATCATATCATTAACAGGATACCATCCAAGAAAACTAGCACCAAAAACCAACCCAGCCAAAAGATCCCCAATAACAGTAGGCTGACCAAGCCTAGCCATCAGCTCCTCAAAAACCCTAGCAACAACAAATGCAAAAAACAGAGCCAAAAACAAATCATACAAAAACTCCTCCTCACCTACCAAAACCCAACACCCCAACAAAAACAAAATAGTCGAAAAATCAAACAACAGATACAATACTAATAATATCACAAAAAACCAATAAAAAACACCACACACAAAAAATAAAAACCCAAAAACAACTAAAAATACAACGAAACACGCCGCCGTAGTATAGCCCGGCCTAGTATGCGGGCCTGTCGAACGTCCCTCCCAAATTACGGGAGGGACGCATAGAAAGCCCGTGACCCGGGTTCAAATCCCGGCGGCGGCGCTGTCTTTTACCATTATATGAAATTTATAAATTTGGATTCTGTATTTTGTTTTTATACAGTGTATCTA
>JAGHDU010000071.1 GCA_021159785.1 Staphylothermus sp.
AGATTTTCGCACAGAGATTAGTAACAAAGGAGATATTTACAACGTTAGAGGATTATTCCTAAGAAACAACGATAATTACCTCTATACTGGAAAACCAGAACCAATAAATTTAGACGGTTATCCACCATATCCGTACTGGCGGTACTTGTTTAATCCAATAGAGATTACACGTGGTTGTCCATATGGTTGTAAGTATTGCCAAGTAAGCTATATGCATGGATTCAATGTAAGACATAGAAGTATTGAAAGAATCATTCATTACCTCAAATACTTTATAAGAGCTGAGCTGCGGGATATTCGATTCATTTCACCCGATTCTCTAGGATATGGCCTCACAAAAATGTCTCGAGAACCCAGGGTAGATTTAATAGAAGAGCTTTTGAGCAAAATACATGAAGAATACGTAATTAAACACAATGCGAGAATTTTCTTCGGAACATTTCCTAGTGAGGTTAGACCAGAACACTTCACAGCAGAAGCAGCACGAATTCTGAAAAAATATGTTGCTAACAAAGAAATCATTATGGGTGCACAAACAGGTAGTAATGAATTATTAAAATACATTGGTAGAAAACACAGTATAGAAGACGTCTACAATGCTGTTGATATAGCCATAAAATATGGTTTTACACCAGTAGTGGACTATATTGTTGGATTGCCTGGAGAAACACACGAGGATCTTGAACAAACACTTGTTTCCATAAAGAAACTTATCTCCATGGGTGCAAAGATACATTTACATGTATTCATGCCTTTACCAGGCAGTCCATTTGGTTATGCTGAACCCGGAGTAGTACCTGATTGGTTTAAACGAGAAATAAGCAAGATAATAGGATCCGGTAAAGCTTATGGACAGTGGATTCATCAGGAAAAAATTGCTTATAAAATACATGAGTTAAGGAAGCAGGGAATAATAATGCCGAGAAGAAACCGGATCTATGCAGCGCCCGGTGTCAACATTCGGACTTCAGTCCCGCCATAGTTATGCATCATCTCCGGCCTAATAATAAACTATTTCATTTACAGTTCTTAAAATACTTCTTTCAGTTTCAATATGCTACCGTTAAGCAGAATCGTAGTCAAAACATAATTAAAATACCCTTATATGAATAATATACTCATGTCTTTTAGGAACCAATAGGAATTAGTTAGGTGAATATATATGAGTGAAGAAATTAAGGAGAAGATCTACAAGCTTGTGACAGAGTCTAAGGATGGTGTTATCATAAATCTATATGTTAAGCCTGGATCAAATAGAGAGGCACTTGTTTTAGAAGGCGATGAACTTGTCTTCTATACTACGGAAATACCTGAAAAAGGACGAGCTAATGCTGCATTAATAAGATTTCTCTCGAAGTCGGTTGGTTTACCGATATCAAAGATAGATATTATATATGGAGTAAGGGATAGAACTAAGAGAGTGTTAATTGAAGATATTGGTGTAGAGCAATTAGTTGAAAAATTACTGAGTGTTATCTCGAAATAATCTTGAATAATGGTGGGTTTATTCTTTCACTCTTACACCTAGGACATTTACTTGGTTTCCTTGGTTTTTTCAAATCTTTGAAAACGTATCCACATTTCTTACAAGTGGGTGGGATCATTACTAGCTCTAGTTTTCCACCACTTTTGCGCTTAATTGTTCTAGCGATATGGGTTAATGCGTCATAAACTATGTGTTTATCTCTTGGAGACAATCCTATAATTGCAGCTATTTCATTAACTGATAAAGGTTCTTTTGACTCCATCAATAATTTCATAATTTTTTCTCTAAGTGTTAGGTATTGTTCGTCGTGTGTCATTTCACGTGTCCCTATAGCTATGTCTTTTACTGTATAGTGTTTAATGTTTTTATTCTAAGTATTGTAAATATTGATTATTTGGGTGATTGAATTTACAAGCGATGCACAATCCTTAATTGATCATGTCTATAATTTAAGCTTAGAAGCTAGAAAAATAATATACGAGCATGTTCATAGGACTCCGCTAATAACTAATATGACGTTGAGTAATATTGTTGGTAGAACTGTTTATTTAAAACTAGAAAATATGCAGAAAACTGGCAGTTTTAAGGTTAGGGGCGCATTATTCAAGATCTATAAACTTCTCCAAGAATATAGATCGAAGGGGGAAACTTTACCTGGCGTTGTTGCTGCTAGTAGTGGGAATCATGCACAAGGAGTAGCATATGCTGCTAGAATGTTTGGGATTCCAGCAATAATTGTTATGCCAAAAACAGCTTCTGCAACTAAGATAAATGCCACTAGGAGCTATGCAGCCCAAGTCGTCCTCCATGGTGAAATCTATGATGAAGCATATGAGAAAGCTTTAGAGATTAGCCGTTCTAAGAACTATGTATTCATTCATCCATATGATGATCCGATGGTTATGGCGGGTCAAGCAACTATTGGGCACGAAATAATAGATGAGATAAACAATCCAGCAGCAGTTCTTGTCCCCATTGGAGGAGGTGGTTTGATCGCAGGTATTTCTGTGGCTATCAAGAAGAGAAATCCATCGACAAAAATAATTGGTGTTCAACCAGAGAATGCAGCAGGAATGTTATACATGCTTAACAACAGGCTTAACGAGTATACTCCTAGACCTAGTATAGCTGATGGTGTTATGGTTAAGAAACCCGGTGATTTAACGAGTAGGATTGTAAAAGAACTCGTAGACGATATTATTCTAGTCGATGAAGAAAGCATATCCTATGCTATAAACTTCTTGTTAGAAAGAGTTAAGATTATTGCTGAAGGAGCTGGAGCATTGCCTGTTGCAGCGTTATTATCCAAGCGATATACTCCCCTGAAAGACCCGGTTGTAGCCGTTATAAGCGGTGGAAACATAGACCCAACACTGTTGTCGAGAATCATTATACATGAGTTAGCTAAAGATCATAGATTAGTAGCAATTGTTGGGGAATTAATGGATAGACCCGGTGAATTAGGGAAAGTAATTGAGGTCTTGGCTCGGCATGGATTAAACATAGTTGATATAAGACACGATAGATGGGACCCCAAACTCCTACCATCTATGGCTAAGCTAGAAATAATATTCGAGGCAAAAACTACGACTGATGTAGAGGAGGCATTAAAAGAACTCAGGAGTAAAGGGTTTAGATTTGTTATTAAGGCATGAAGTGTTTATCCATAATATTCTTTTATAATAGGTATTAATTCATCGAGTTTATGTATGACGTGTTTTGCGTATTTACACGCGTTTCCACATGGATAAACAGCTATTGGTAAACCAACTTCTTTGAAAACAAGAATATCCCAGTCACTATCACCAATATATGTTACTAGGTCCATGGTTAGACCAAGTTCTTCCGCCAGTCTTTTAATCACTGCTGGTTTTTCTTTTAATGGAACATGTGGTTTTCCGCCCGGGATTAACTCATCATTATAGAATTCGAGCTCGTTATATAGACATACATCGGCTCCAATCGTGTTACATACTCTTTTGACCAGAAGATCAATACCGCTACTAACTACAGCAATTATATGTTCTTTCTTAAGCTCATCAATTACTCTTTTTGCTTCTGGTAAAACTTGTATTTTGCTAAAAGCTTTCACTATTTCTTCTCTCTTGATTGGTTTGCCATAACTATGAATCATTAATGCTATGTCTATTTTCATCCAATCCAAATAACTTATCAATCCCTTTTTATACAAGATTGCAAAATACTTGTCATCTTTGCTATCGAAGTATTCATGTAGAAATTTCCAGCTACTCTCATGATTAGTTAGTACTCCATCACAATCAAATACTATTAATCCCCTGGTCAAGGCCTATCAACTTATAAATTTATAATTTCATTTATTTTCTCCACTAGTTTTTCAAGTTTGTTCTTTTGTAAGGTTTTTGTTACACTGAGATGGATCTCTATCTCGTCGTGTTTAATAGGCTTAATTAATAATGATGCTGTATTGTTTATTCTTATAATGATGTCATTTTCTCTAATGTTGACATCGGCATTGCTTAGAATAGATGAAATCTTCTCTCTTACATACTCACCAACATCTCTTACGAGGTTTGTTTTTTGCACTGTACTTAACTCCTTCTTGATACCACTGATTTTTTCTAGGACTTTATTTATCGCATCAACTACTATTGGGAGATCATTATATTTATTCTTAGTTTCATTAAGGATATCAACTAGTGTATCTAATCCATTAACAGCTTTAAAGGCTTGAATAACAAGGTCGAAATCCTTACTTAGGAGATAATCTGCTAACTTCTCCGGGTTTCCCCCAAAACTGCTGAATCCATACTTGGCTTCAGCAGATGAGACTAATTTCCTTACCTCATCTACTATGCTTGTTAAATTCTTAATCTTTTTCATATGTTCTGATAATTTCGCGTTAACTATATGTCGTAAAAAGTCTGGATATCGCATTGCTATCACCATATTAGCTTTCTCTATATCTCTTTAAAACACTATTAATAAAGACGTATTTAGTATTATTTCGGTAGAACCCCCGCAGGACTAATGTAGATGAAAAACATTATTAGATGGGTAAACGTTATAAAAATAAAAAGTACACCAATTAATTGTTGGTTAAACATATAGTAAGGGATGAGTTCGTGGCTAGACATAAAGCGAGAAAACATAAATGGAACCCATACACGAGCGAAGTACAAAGATACAGCGTCTATCCAAGAATACAAGCTCCAAAAGAAGAAGGAGTGAAAGCTGGAGATATATTCACTGTTTCTATAAGAGATGTCAATGAAAAAGGTCAAGGCATAGCTAATTATCGCAACAAACGCGTAATAGTGTACAATGCTAGTCTTGGCTCAAAAGTAAAAGTTAAGGCTGTCAAAGTACTTGGAGACACTA
>JAGHDU010000006.1 GCA_021159785.1 Staphylothermus sp.
GTATAGTATGGGGAACTATTGTAGGATTAATATTCAGAGAACAAGCTGTGGTATTAAAACCTTTAGGGTTAATATTTGTTAACTTGTTACTTACAATAGTTGTTCCAGTAGTTCTTATAAGTATCTCTAAGGGAATAGCAAGTCTTGCTGATCTACGTAAGCTAGGAAAATTATTCGTTGTTATGATGTTAACGTTTATAGTTACGGGATTTATTGCTGGTATCTATATGCTTGTAGTGACGAGCTTTATTCCCGTTGTACCCGAAGGAATTACACTTGGTACAGGTGAATTACCAACTCCTCCAAGCTTTGATGAAATGGTTGTTAATACATTCACTGTGCGTGAATTCTATACATTGCTTAGCTATAAACATATGTTACCGTTGATAATATTCTCTATTCTATTCGGAATAGCTATGGCAATGACTGGAGAAAAAGCTGCTCCTATTATAGATATTCTCGATAGGCTCAGTACCGTTATGATGAATATGATAAAGTTAGTAATGTATTTCGCTCCCATTGGTGCTGGATGTTATTTCGCATACATACTTGGTTCATTAGGTGCAAGATTCGTTGAAGTATATGGAAGAATATTCGTGCTCTCATGGGGGTTCTCACCGCTATACTGGGCATTAATGTATACCTTTATAGCATTCCTAGCAGCTAATATTGAGGGTGTCCGTAGATGGTGGAAGAATATCTGGCCCCAAGCATTTACAGCTCTTGGTACTTCTAGCAGTGTTGCCACATTACCTGTGGCATTCAAAGTCGCTAAGAAAATCGGTATTCCAGACTATATAGCAAGCGTTGTACTCCCCGTCGGTGCAACAATACACATGGATGGTGCTGCTATGGGAGCAATCATGAGGATCACTGGAGCTTTTGCACTACTAGGAATGACCTTTACTGAGCCAATGGATATAGTAAAGGCTCTATTAATCGCTGTCTTATCAGCAGCAGTGATCTCGGGAGTCCCAGGAGGAGGATTAGTTGTAAACGCACTTGTATTATCACTATATGGATTCCCTGTAGATGTAATGCCATTGTTCATAGCAATCGCGTTAATCGGAGATGCCCCAGCTACAATGGTTAACTCAACAGGAGATACAGGAGTAGCTATGCTTGTATCCAGAGTATTAGAAGGATCAGATTGGTACAAGAAAACAGCTTAAGGTTGGTTGCAGAAATGTGCAGAATAGCATTCATCTATAGCGAGGAATACGATATCACAAAAAAGATTATTGAAGCTACTATAGAGGGTAGTAGAAATGATAAATACAAGATCGCCTTAGGATATGGACCATCTCATGGTGATGGATGGGGTACTGTAGCATTCTCCCTGGCTCAAGGAAACAAAGCCGAGAAAGCCTACAACTATGTTACATTGAAACCAATATATGAAGATACACAAGGAATTGAAAACCTATTAAAATTCATTAACGACGAAAAACGCGTTGCTATATCAATTCACTCCAGATTTATATCAGAAGGAATAGCAGATATTTTAAACACTCACCCTATTGTAATCAATGGTGAAGGTAAAGACTTCAAATTATGGATAGCTCATAATGGAACTATGAATAAAGCCCAGCTCGCAGAAGAATTAGGGCTAAAACCATTACAACAAGTATCTGATACATATTACCTTGGTCTATACATCTATAAAAAAGTCAATGACCTTAAAGCTAATGAATTAATCAAGACCTTTAGTCGAGCAAGTAAGTATACCAAGAGTGCTATGAATACTATAAATATGTTCTATAGCTTAGAAAAGGGACTACATACAGTCGTTACTAGTTACATAAATGATAATTTAAAACAAAGAAAAGAATATGTTGATTACTATAAGCTATACCTCTTAAAGACAGATAAAACAATAGCTATTATTTCATCAACAATCGCTGATTTACTGAGGGAAGAGTTTCCACACGAACAAGAATTAATTGTCGATAAAGCATGCTACGTCGATTATATACTGAATGAAAAACCAGTTATTAAGTGCTTTAATATACCGTATAGTGAAAATAACTAGACTTTTTAGCTCATAATTCCTTTACTTATTTTTACTTTTGTCGATAAGTATCAAAATGAATAGTTCTATCTATTATATGTGGGGTTAGATAAACTCGATGGTGCTGAACAATGTGTCTGGAACGTAAAGAATGTTTGGAATACCCAGTTGAAACTAGAACACATACCGCATTACACGTAGTTAAAGGTGCTATAGTGAAAGTACTTGGAGAACAAGCTCTATGGACTGCTTCAGTCTACGTAAGTGGGAATCATGGAAGAATAACTGTTACATGTAATGAAAAACCCAGTAAAGAAATGATAAAAATGATTGAAGAGAAAGCTAATGAGGCAATTGATAAAGATCTTAAAATAGAAGTTATTAAATTACCTCGTTCAAAAGCTGAGGAGAAATATGGTAGAATAATTTATGATTTATTCCCTGTACCAGAGCATGTTAAGGAATTATCAATAGTTATTATCCATGAAGACAACGGTTACTGGAATATTAATGCTTGTAACAAAGAACATTTGCCTTCAACAAAATGCATAGGGCAAATAAGTATCAAGAAAGTAAGATTCAGAGCTAAGAAAAAATTACTGGAGGTTTCTTTCGATATCGAGCCTTGAATACATTCAGTCATGTATTGGTTATCAATGAATATTTATTTCTATAGATTAATTCTTTTATTCATAAAATATTCATATTCAGCTTTGTTCTATTCTGAATGGATGTATTAGAAATATGGTTGGATAAAAAACAAATGTATATTTGTAAATTTTACATCATGTGTTTAGAGGTGTGTATATTTCTTGTAAGAATATAGGGTGCTCTAGTTGGGTGGCTTACTTCCCACCATTTAATGTCATATAGTTCCTTTGTGGCTCCATCCATGTTTTTGATCACATTTCCTAGTTTATCAGCGATCCTGATCTTTTTGATCGGTGTTTTTATTTCTCCGTTCTCGATATAGAATAATGCGTCTCTAGTTATTGTTGAGAATTCTCCCTCTACATAGTTTTGGAAGCGGGTATACCAGTTGTTTGTTACTAGGATTCCTTTCTTCACTTCTCCTATTAGTTCTTCGAGTTTATATTCACCTGGTTCTACTATCAAGTTCCATGGCTGTGGATAGATCCATCCAGCGTTACCAGTTGTTTTTGTATTAAACTTAGTAGCAGTTTTTGAATTATGTAATATATTCTTCAATATACCCTTATCGATAATGGGTTTTCTACTAGTTGAAACTCCTTCTAAATCATATCCTCTGCTTCCAGGCAATTCTGGTTCATGTGGGTCATCTATTATTGTTAGTTTTTCGGATGCTACTTTATCTCCTGGTTTGTTTCTCATGAACATAGACATGCCTGTTAGAATAGTGAATCCTGAGGCCATGAATGCTATGTACTCTAAGATGTTTCCAAATACCATGGGTGATAGTATTATATCATAGATTCCTGGTTCTATGTCTACTCTATTCTTGGACTCTATAGCGTATTTGGCCGCTATTTTTGCCATTTCTACGAGTTTATCTCTACGTAGCTTTGTAGAACACGTGCTCCATTGTCCACTTCCTTCTTCACCGGCGAATGCTCTGATATAGGACTCCATTGAGGTATATTCATGGGTTCCTTCAAATCCTTTTGATGTAACCAGGTATTCTTTGTTATGCTTTAAATCAATCATACCTGCTATATAGTCTATTTTTTCTTCATGTGCTGTGTTTATTATTTCTTCGACTAAGTCCGATGGATCATCGATGTATTTAGTAATGTTTTTATCAAATACTTCCTCTATCTCGACGGGTTTTCCAGGTTCTGGTAACGGAGCATATAGTTCAGACTCTCGTAATTTATCGGCCATAGCAATTAATTGTTCCAGTGTATAGTTGGTTTTTTCTGGTTCAAGTCCTTCTATTTCAACTATAAAGACCCTCTTATTCTTGACAAGATATAGTTCAATATCCATGTTTTTCCAATGTTGTACTACGCTTGGTTCACTATTGTAGATTTTAGCCATTGTCCTATATGAGTCGACAACTCTTACAATTGCTTCATCGAATCCTTTATCTAGTGCTTGTTTAAGGATATTTTTATGCAACTCCATCTAAGATCACCCTACTGTTTTTCTGAGCCTAATGTTCTTAAGTTTAACATTTGGACCACCAAACCATACGGGTACTCCTTGTGAAGGTTCTCCTTTACCACATGTGCCCGCGTAGAATTCGAGGCTCTTGTCAGCTCCATCAATACTGCTATAGAAGGATTTTGTAGTAACTTCTAGAACGGGGTTCCTTACATATTCTTTTAATTCACCGTTTTCGATCATGTATGCTTCTAGACCGACGTATCTTTGACTCCATCGTTCGTCGTCGATATTCCATTCCATATAGGATTTGATATATACCCCTCTCCTAACTGATTCTAGTAGTTCTTCAAACGTCATGTCTCCTGGCTTTAGATATGTATTAGCCATTCTAACTATTGGTTCACTGTTATAATCCATAGCTCTTGCTGCACCATTACTCAGTGTGTTATAGAATGGGGCAGTGAACCGGGTTTGTAGGAACTCATTGATAATACCTTCTTTGTAGAGATATCTAGGTCTTGCAGGAACGGTTTCGTCATCGTAGAGATAGAATCCATAACTTCCAGGTATTGTTGGATCATCTATTACTGTTGCATATTTACTTCCTATTCTTTCGCCAATCATATTTGGTTTTATAAAGCTCTTACCAGCTTGTGCTGCTTCACGACCAAGTATTCTATCAGCTTCACTTGGATGTCCACATGATTCGTGAACAATTAAACCAACGATTTCACTACCAACAATGACATCAATGGGGTCCGTTGGAGGAGGCACGGCTTTGTATAGGATTTCTTCATATTTCTTGATCTCATCTGGTAGTTTTTCATGTAGATTCCACTTTTCTATTTGCTCTAATCCGCCACTTCCGCCTAGTTGTTCCCATCGCTGTATGCTGCCCTTCTCGGGAGATGCAACTACTACGTTGTAAAACATTGTTATTCTAGGTATACTTGATTCTACGTATCCACCATCACTGTTAACGATTATTTTTTCCTCAGTCCATTCATCATACGATACTGTCAATACTGGTACTTTTGCATCTCTTGTTATTCCCTGTATTGTTTTCCACAATTTTGTGAGGTATTGAATCTTTTCATCGAAGGACATTGAATCAAATGGTTTTAATGGTACTACTGAGTACTTGACTCTACCTAGTCTCGAATCATCTGGTTTTAATGGATTCTTCATTAATCTAGAAACCGCCTTTGCTTGAGATACGGCTCTTTCAACGATCTCCCTTATAGCCTCCTTGGAGAGTATAGGTGTTGCAGCAAATCCAAGTGCGCCATCTACGACTACTCTTACAGCAATGCCTTTGTTATGCGTGATTCCGGAACCTATCACAGCACCATTTCTAGTATATATAGTTAATCTCTCTATTCCATGATACCTAGCTTCGCTATAAGAAGCTCCGAGTTTTTCTGCATATTTAACCGCATATTCTACATAGTCTAACAAGAACAAGTCACCGAGAAAATCAATACA
>JAGHDU010000206.1 GCA_021159785.1 Staphylothermus sp.
GAATACGCTATAGTAAGGATCCCAGAGCTAGATATGGATATTAGAGGTGTAGCGATAACCAAGGACCTGCCAAGGAAAGTTGCCGTAGTTGTAAGACCAGAGATATTTAGATTAGCTGAACAACAACCATTACCTAAAGAAAATGTAATGAAAGGAGTCATAGACCTAGTAATGTTTCTTGGAGATAGAATAGAAATAAGATTAAGTGTAGCTAAAGCAGACCTGATAGTATATCTACCGAATACGCTCTATCCAACGCCCGGACAGGAACTAAAAATCGTTGCACCAAAAGATAATGTAATAGTACTCCCAGCCAAATGGGAGTAAGAGAAATGAGTAGTTCTTTTAATTATTTTACAATATTATCTAATATTAAAGAAATTTCAAAACAACTAATGGACAATAGTTTCGATCACGGTTTTCCACATATAATCAGAGTCTATAAATGGGCATACAGAATAATCGAGAATGAAAGACTCCGAAGTTATATAAATCCATTTGTTCTCGATACCAGTATATACCTTCACGACATAGGTAGACTGATCGGAGAACCACATGCTTACTACTCAGCAGTTATTGCTAAAGGTCTTTTAAAAGAATACAATGTGTCAGAAAATATAATCAATAAAGTAGCTAATGCAATACTAGCTCATAGCTACAGCTATATGAAGAAAAACAACATAAAACCAGAATCTATCGAAGCACAAATACTCAGTGATGCAGATAAACTCGATGCTTTGGGAATAGTCGGTTTTATAAGAGTATTCAATTACTCGGTATTACATAATAGACCATATAAAGATACCATCAAACACTTCTACGATAAGATCTTTAAGCTAAAGAATTATCTCTATTTTGAATACAGTAAAAAAGTCGCAGAAGAACTTACTGAAAAAACACGTAAAATACTCGAAGATTTAGCGAACGAGCTGGGTCCAGAGTTTTATGTTGAGTACTAATACTATGTTTCCAAGTAACCATTATCTATATATATAGGACACATATATTAGTACCAACATATTATTCTGAATATAGGAGCACATACGAGGTAATATTGTAATGTATTATCTAGGTATAGAGGAAGCTCTTCCAGCAATTATCTTTGTATCAGTAATAGTAATTATCTTTCTTTCAATGAGCATAAAAATAGTTAGAGAATATGAACGCGCTGTAATATTCAGACTTGGAAGACTCTTAGGAGCCAAGGGACCGGGACTATTCTTTGTAATACCATTCATTGATAACTTCATAAAAGTAGATCTTCGTGTAACAACAGTAGATGTACCAGAACAACAAATCATTACAAAGGATAACGTAACTGTCGGTGTTGATGCAGTTGTCTATTATAGGGTATTCGACCCAGTCTTAGCCGTTACAAAGGTTGAAAACTACCACTATGCAGTAATGATGATGGCACAGACAACACTTAGAGACATTATTGGACAAGTAGAATTAGACGATCTACTTAGCAGACGAGAAGAAATAAATAAGAAACTACAAGCAATACTCGACGAAGTCACCGATCCCTGGGGTATAAAGGTAACTGCTGTAACTCTGAAACAAGTAAGGCTACCAGAGACGATGCTTAGAGCAATGGCAAAACAAGCAGAGGCCGAGAGATGGAGAAGAGCTAAGGTCATTGAGGCTGAAGGTGAGAAACAAGCATCTAAGATACTTGGAGAAGCTGCTAAGGTTTACGAAGAACACCCAGCTGCTCTAAGACTCAGAGAATTACAAACCCTTCTTGAAATAGCTAAAGAAAAGAATATAATAATAGTGTCTCCATCAACACTAGGTGCAGAGACAAGTCTTTTAGGAACAGTTCTTGGTGTAGCAAGGAAGAAGGGAGGAGAAATAGAAAGGGAGTAAAAATGAAGTCTACTTTTTTATCAATACTATTCCTTCTTTTATCACTAGTATGTTTCTCTTACCCAGTACTTTCACAACAACCACAAGGATACGTTGTTGTCATACACGTTAATTCTGAAATAACATATGGCGTACAATATTTAGTGGAAGAAGGAATAAGTGAAGCTGAAAAACTAGATGCCCCCCTAGTAATGATTCTTGATACTCCCGGAGGATTATTAGATGCAGCCGATAATATCGTGAAAGCCATTAGGAATAGCAACGTACCAGTTATAGGATACGTCTACCCCATAGGAGCACAAGCATGGAGTGCTGGTACATTAATACTTATGGCTACTCACATAGCAGCAATGGCTCCAGGCACACTCATAGGAGCAGCACAACCAGTCTTATACGATCCAACAACAGGTGAATATAAACCAGTAAATGAATCCAAAATAATAAACCCTATTGTGGGAATGATCACTGAGCTTGCAAGAGATAGGGGAAGAAATACTACCGCGGCTGAATTATTTGTTAGGAATAATCTCTACTTGAACGCTGAAAAAGCTCTTGAATATCATGTAGTAGAGGTTATAGCAAGTGATTTAACTGAACTATTGTACAAAATTGATGGCTGGAAAGTCAGACTCGACAATGGTAGAGAATACGTATTACATACAGCTGGTGCTAGACAGATTGATTACAAGGGAAGTATAAGAGTATATGTCGTGAAAGCTGTAAGTGATCCTATAATTAATAGTTTGCTCACAACGCTTGGAGTGCTCTTGCTTATCTTTAGTCTTCTAAGCGGACACTTCTTATTGGTACCTCTTGCGGTTGGCTTAATAATACTCTCACTTATTGGAATAGGGTTTTCAGCTAATACTGTAAGCCTTATCTTACTAGTAGTAGGAGCAATCGCATTAGCCATTGAGATCTACACACCTGGTTTCGGTATACTTGGTTTTACAGGAATAATACTTATATCTGTATCAATTGCTCTATTACCTGTTCTTAACCCTGGATGGCTAGTATCACCTCAATACCAAGAAATGCTATTTTGGACAGGAGTAAGTGCAGGCATAGTTCTCGGAGGATTTATGAGCTTTGTACTATACAAAGTCATAAAGGCCAAAAGACAACCACCAAGACTCTCAACAGTCCCTATAGGAACTATCGGTAGAGCTGTTGACGATTTTGAGCCAGGATCTCAGGGGTTCGTAATTGTCAATGGAGAATACTGGAAGGCTATTAGTGAAGAAAAAATCAGTAAAGATGAAAAAATCGTGGTGATCGGCAAAGATGGTCCCCTTTTGAAAATTAAGAAGTATAAAGAAGAAAACAAATAATACAAATGATCTATTTGTTTATAATTTCCCAAACATTATCTTTTCTTTTAATAACAACTACATCCTCCTTTACCACATCACCGCTTAGTAATTCATAGTGTTTAACATATATTGTATTATTACTTATGTCAAGAACCATCATACTGGGAATCATAGAACCTCCCCCACCACCCCAAACACCAGTTAAAGACCCTGGATTAAGAAGTAGGATTTCTTTTGTTAATCCGTATTTTATGAAAGGCGCATGAGTATGTCCAGTAGATAGGATATTTACTCCTAGTTCCCTAGCTATTCTCGTTAATCCCTTTGGGTTTCCGCGGGGATAAACACCATCTCCATGGTGAACTCCGATGATTATATTATTTATTACGAACTTCTGGGACTTGGGAAGAGGTAGATAATCCATATTCCCTTTAACACAGTATGTTTTCTTTCCTAGGCTTAGGAACCATTTATATACGTCTAGTCCTGTAAAATCGCCCGTAAAAACAACGACGTCCCAGGGTTTACCTTCTTCTATTATCTTTAGTAGTTTTTCTGGCACCTTTACTGCTCTGTCTGGAATATGTATGTCTCCGATCAACAGTAGTTCTATCATGGTATATCACCTTATTCACCATTATATCGAATTCTTTAAGGACATTATAGATTTTTATAGGGTCCAAAAACATTGGATATTCTATGA
>JAGHDU010000224.1 GCA_021159785.1 Staphylothermus sp.
GTCAAAGTCTTTTTATATATAGAATACTTTGGATTTTTTAACAATAATCTTTTCCTTAGCCCATAATCCACGACTAATTACTGAAGCATATGGATTAAACGATCTATGGTTAGCTAGTCCAAGGTCAATTGCCATAAGGTAAGCTGGTTCACCCTCTTTGATTATAGCGGGTTCCATACCTATTGTTTTGTAGCCATTTATGAATAGTATCTTTAAGATAGTGTGTGGATCTATGTCTTTGAATAACGTATAGAGTATATGTGCTTCAACGAATATGTCTGGATGGAAACATCCTGCATTATCTGTGCCCAATGCCATGGTTACATTGTATTTTAATGCTTTCCTTAGATCAAGCATTCTAGAATTGAAGAATAAGTTACTCCTAGGACATATAACGATCGGAATATTTTCATCGGCTAATAGTCTTAATTCCCAATCTTCTAGAAAAACACCATGTACAATGTGCCAGAGCCTTATTTTGTCATTCAATAAGTAATGTAGACTTCCTGTTTCTTCCATTTTCCTAGTTTCAGAAACATGAGCGGCTACTGGGTATCTATTTGAGATTATTTTGAGCTCGAGCTTCTTCCATGGGGGCACTTTTGTAGGGTTAGATATTCCTATACCACCACACCTTTCTGCAATAAGCTCTAATGATTCATCCCAATGTTTTGGCCTCGATAAACCGATGTATTCTGTCTCGTATTTGCGAAGAATTTCTTTTATATCGTTGCATCTCCAGCTATGTTCTTGGAAATCAACAACTGCTCTATACTGAATGAGAATTTCTAAGAGATCTTTTGGCATCAACGGGTCTTTATATAATTGAATTAAGGGATGCTTTAATCCTTTTGAACCCACATAGTTAGAAAGACTATATCCTACACAGCTTTCCGGTGCTCTGTAATCATTTAAGTGTATGTGTGCATTAACTGGTAGTGGCAGAATGTATCCAGTTACTATGTCTGGTTCTAACAACCAACCATTATCTATCTCTACAATTACTCCTTTTTCTATAATAACGTGGCTCTTACCAATATCTTCAAGCTCTTCTCCTACGAATAAATGATGGGTATTTATTTTGAGGCTCGGTGCCGGAGATCCCATCTTCACGGTTCTGTCTGGACTAGGATTCCTCATCGCCACTCACTATATATTTGTTTCAAACCTATTTATACTAGTGAGAGTTATATTTTCTATGCAAGAATTAGTGTGGGGAGTGAGTATTGGTCGATTGGTTAAAGTTGAGAGAGGCTCTTCTAGCTGGTAAACCAGTACTAATATTTGATAGTATTGAAAGAGAAGCAGAAACTGATATGGTATTTTATGCACCTGTTATTGATGTGTCCAAGGTAACATATATGAGGAAAAATGCTGGTGGGCAAATATGTTTTGTATCAGGGAGGTTATTTAGAGAAGCGCTCGATTTACCGTTTCTACAAGACTTGTTTCTAAAACATCCGAGTATAAGAGAACTTGCTACTCGTAGACCAAAATACGGTGATCTGCCAGCATTTAATATATGGTTAAACCATGTAGGTACAAAAACCGGTATTAGTGACTCCGACAAAGCTCTAACGCTAAAGTCATTGGCTGAAGTAGCAACACTGATCTATAAGGGATATTTGAGTGAGGCTAGAGATAAGTTCTTAAAGGAGTTCTATGCTCCAGGGCATGTTCCAATATTAACATCGAGGGGATTAAGTAATCGTCGTGGTCACACAGAGCTAACTGTTGCATTATCGTTAATAACTGGATTAACGCCAGCAGTTGTTATTGCTGAAATGCTTGATGAAGGATATAGTCTACCATATGAAGATGCTAAACGCTTCGCTGCAAGGAATAACTTGTTCTTCATAGATGGTGTAGATATAGTTACTGAAGCGGAGAAAAGAGGGTATCTTAATGATTAAGATAGGAGTTGTTGATACCACGTTTTCTAGAGTTGATATGGCTAAGTATGCAATAGAAGTTATAGAGACAGAACTCCCAGAAGCAACTATAATCCGTTACACAGTTCCAGGAATTAAGGATATCCCGGTTGCAGCTAGGAATTTGTTGATTAATGAAGGATGTGATGCTGTAATAACGCTTGGCTGGGTGGGCCCTGGAGCCGTTGATAAATATAGTTATCTGGCAATGAGTGTTGGTTTAATAATGCTTCAAATAATGACTGGTAAACATGTAATAGATGTTACCGTGCATGAAGACGAATCTAGTGATCCTGAAGAGCTTTATCAAATAGCAGTCGATCGTGCTAGGAAACATGCTTTAAATCTAGTAAAACTAGTTAAATATGGTAGGGAAGCATTAACACAATATGCAGGTAAGGGTCTCAGACAAGGCCGGCCAGATGCTGGCCCCGTTATAGAAGAATGAGTAAGGGTGTGAGAAATGGCTCGAATAGGAATAGTTGTAGCCGAGTTTAATTACGATATAACATATTTAATGTTACAGAAAGCCCTTAACCACGCCAAGTTCTTGGGACTAGGTGTCACATACGTATTCAAAGTACCAGGGACATATGAGATACCATTTGCTGTAGCCAAACTACTAAACAAACCCGAAGTCGATGGAGTAGTAGTGCTAGGTGCTGTTATCAAAGGTCAGACAAAACATGACGAACTAGTAGCTAGCCAAACCGCGCGTAAATTAATGGACCTAATGATCCAATATGGTAAACCTGTAGGATTAGGAATAATAGGACCAGGTGCCACTCGTATGCAGGCATTAGAGAGAGTAGAAGATTATGCTAGAAGAGCAGTTGAAGCAGTAGCAAAAATGATTAATAGAACAAAATCCCTAGAAGAAAGTACTTACTCTGGAGAGACAGTATTTATAGAGTAGATGTTTTCTCTCCCATAACTTATTTTTCCTAGGGAGTTGGAAGGGATTAAATGTGCCTAGAATAACGCTGATTAAATTATTGAGGTATCGTGAATGGACAGAAGAGTTAGGATACGATAGAGAGTGGATAATTCAGAGTAAACAAGCCAAAATATATGACCTGATCCAGATACTATTCTCAAAGAAGAATGGTTTTGCTTTTCCACTAAGATATGATTACTTTATTGCATTAAGCAACGGTATTGATGAAAAAACTCATTATGAAATATTAATGGAAATAGACTCGGCGACTCCGTATGGTATAAAAATGGTTTCATTAACACATAAGTATCCAGCTATTGCTCAATTAATTGCTTCACATATTATCAGAGATAAACCTGGTAAACTAGTATTTCTTGAAGGAGACGAGGATAATAACGTAGTAGCACATATAGATTTCAATAATATAACGTTATATACGGATATGACAAGTGTTTTTGAATCATATCTTAAGATCCAATCCCTGTATTATAATATATCGAAATACGCCTTTCAATTAGGAGGCATATCTACATACCTCGGCGGAGACAATATGGTAGTAATACTTCCCGAGGAAAAAATCGATAGGTTTTTGGAAAATCTCCCATATTACTTGAAGATCGGTATTGGTGTATCAAGTGTTCCACGTAAAGCTATGTCTCTTGCATCTAAAGCCCTTACTATGATACGTGAGGGCTTAGTGAGAAAGAATTATATTATTCTTCGTGATGAAAGCGACGAAAATATTTGAAGTCAAGATAAATAGTTAGTAAAATCAAAGCAATAGTAATTGTAATTAATAGAATATTAGATGAATCTCCTTCGGAAGCTATTGTGTTATTTGGAATAAAGGTTTCATTGGATGGTATTTCTTCTATTGTTGTAGTTGTTGAGGTTTTACTTTGTGTTGTTGTAATGTTCTCTTTTTGATTTATCGTTTGAGAAGTTACATCTATTTCAATGGAGACTTCTGTTTTGATAGTTGAAGATTTTCCTGAGGGATCTGTTGCTGTTATGTAGATATCTATTGTTTTGTCTATGTTTATGTATAGTATTGTTGTTTTCATCACATAGTATGTTACAATCGTGTGATTGTCATTGGTAGTATTGATCCGTTCGATACCAAATCTTGTAGTTCTATTATTGACATTAATAAACCCGTTTAGGTATACTTTCTTGCTATAGATTCCATCAGTTACTTTTAATTGTAGAATTATTGTTAAAGTGTTAGTCTCTTCATTATAAGTAGCTTTTTTCTCGATAATCTCTATCAGCGGGTTTTCTGTATCAACAATTATGGTATTGTTTTTTATTTCGGACAGTTTGGCTTTAATCGTCTCATTTTCAACCATTATTAGGAGAACATACTTGTTAGCTAACTCATTGTTAAACAATAGCATGTGTTCAGTATAATTTATATACATTGTTCCTGATACGATCTTTCCCTCTATGATATTAATAAGTTTTTTACCATCTTCATAGGTGAGAAGAAACGTCCCGTTTAGAGGCTTCATATATTCATTTAAAACTCTATATTTTCTCTGTAGCAGTGTATAGTTAAGTTTTATCGGTATGAATTGTTCTTCAGTGGATGACGTTAAGTCTATGTATCCACTATAGATTTCTCCATAGATCCAATATTTGATTATAATGTGTGCTTTGTTTTCAAATAAATCTCTATCTATTAGTAATTCAGTATGTCCAGTAGTGTTTGTT
>JAGHDU010000180.1 GCA_021159785.1 Staphylothermus sp.
TAAAATATACGTACAAAATAATAGTTGAAGTAAGTAGTTTAGATGTTGAACCTCTAAAAATAATAGATGTAAAGTGGGGTAGTGGTTCAGCATATATAAATAGCACTGGAAATACCCTAATTATCACTCAGCAGAACATTATAGACGCCTCTATTGAAACAATAACAGCCAAAATTATATTCCCGAACGGAATATATTCAGACAACACTAAGTCAAACTATGACATACAAACAATTACTAGTAATATAAACTACGGGGAATACATTACATTACAATATGATAATATAGTTATAACGAAACAAGCTTCGCCAGAAGTTCCTTTCATACTTGAACAAAACATATTAGTAAATATCGATGGGACTCAAGCGTGGATAAATAGAACCTACATTCTATGGCCCAAAATAATCAATCCTATGTTCAATATCTCATTACTAGATGCCGGATTCACAACAAGACTTGTTGGTAATGAAGTAGATAATGCTGGAATATACCTTACATTCCAAAGCTATTCCCATGACCAGATCAACCAATTGATATTAACAATACAACTCCCAGATGGAGTAATAGGTCCTAATGATAAAAAAGAACTTACCATAATAGAGAGAACAACAATTAACTACCTAGATACATTCACAATAACAATTAACGGTTTAAGAATAAACACTACCCAGTCTGAATTATTATTAAAGATAAATATACATGCTAAACTCATTGCAGGTAATGCGATCTATGAAGCATCTAAAATATATAGTACAAAGCTTTTCATCAATTCATCTTATTACCCAATAATAGTTACAGGTAGCAGAATAACATATAATAATCAGCCAGCAGTAATTATGCCCGATAGTTACGGTTTGCGTTTAAGCATTATAATGACAAACTATGCATCGACAGTAATTTCATCCGTAAAAGTAAAGCTCATATTACCCGATGGTTTCAAAATACTTGGATCAGATACAAGCTATGCCAATAATATTGCGCCAGGCTCAACATTTTCTGTCACGTATAACTTTAACACGGAAAACATAACTCCAGGAACCTATACAGCCTTAGCTGAAATAGAAACAACAATCAATGAAAGGGACACAATAATTGTTCTGAAGAAAACCTATAGAATAAAACTTATCGTAGAACCACCTACTAAATACGAAACAAAAATGAAAATTCTATCATATTACTGGGGAACAACTACACCTACACAAGTATTCCCGGGTAATAGAGAAGCCCCCTTAACAATAAATATAATTAATTTAGGCCCCTATAGGATACCCAGTCTTAAAGCAAAATTAATACCATTAGATTCAACGATAAAGGTCTTGAATAATGATGTTCTTTGCCAAGCCATAGAAGTAGGTTCATCATGTAGATTAACATTTTATCTCGACCTAGCCAATGTATCAGAAGGATTAAAGATATTTAAATTAGAAATAAACTATCTCCAAGGACTATATGGCTCAAACAACATAATCTCTTACTCATATAATTTATCACTATTTTTGACAGATTATAGTGGAACATACAAAGGTATGAAAATATACGTCACAGACATGGGCTGGCTTAACGACTGGCCCGTTTACCCAGGCACAAAGAAAGCAATATATACAGTTACACTAGCCAATCTCGAACCTTACAACATCGGTTCAATAATAGGAATCCTAGAAACAGATATCAATATAACAAATGCAACACTCGCTGGTTTACAAGCCTACGAAACTGGACCTATCAATTCCTTACAGACTTTTACATTAAGTTTCACAGTAAACATTAGAGATGACGTCGAACCAGGAATATATCCTGGTATTTTAAGAATAAGCTATTATGTTTACAGCGGAAACGGTGGCATTAGGAAAACTCTCTTTATACCAATAGCAATAAACATAAGTGATCCAACGAACGTATTTGAAATAATACAGTATGGATGGGTTAACGGACAACCTCCTCTTAAAATCCATGGTGCAGAATACTATGTTATTCTCCAAAATACCGAGATACCATCATTAACAGGTTTGTCTATGGAAATTAAGTTACCAAACAATGTAACATTATCAACAACAAATATGAGTACGGGAAGAATTACACCTAGAACAATTATGCCATCAATACCTGTCGGTCAACTAACACAGGATCAGTTATTCAAAATGTTGATGCAACAAACAACAATGGTATCTCAAGAACAAGCGTCGATTGGTATGGGTGGTTTTGCGTCTTTTGTGATAAAAGTTAATCTGTACCTTATGCAACCTATTAATACATCTATACGTGCTAAACTCTATTTTATAGATCATTGGGGCTCGAAATACTCGGTTCCAGTAGAGATACCATTTATGATAACTGGAACTCCAGAAAAATTAGATGTGTTACCGTTCTCCCCCGTTGTTGTTTTCGAAAATGGGACAAGCTATATAGATATATTAATAGCGAATAAGTACTTTGGAGAAATATATGATAATTACTTGGTTTTAATACCACAAACTCCCAGCGTTATACCAATTGATAATGTAAAGTATATAGATGTGATCAGAGGCGGAGAAAACGTTACTGTACGATATAATCTTATATATAATCCAGTAGCCTCTGGATATGGAGAGTATATGCAGGTCTCATCAGCAATTTTCAGTGTTGCACTAATGTACAGGGA
>JAGHDU010000093.1 GCA_021159785.1 Staphylothermus sp.
ACCAATTTATCCATAATTACCTGTGATGAAAAAATAATGATTCTTAAGTCTTATACTGAATATTGCCACTGGCATAATGGTCTTCTAGATAAGAAAGACAACCCCTTAACAAGGGAATATTGTATCAAAGAAGCTGTCACTGAATTAGGATATTGTATGGAACACAAAGACAGTCTTAGAGCAATATATACGAAGTGCTTTAGTACATCCGGTTTAGAAAGCTTAAGAAATTGCTGGTTACTAGATGAGAAACTAAAAGACAAAATTGAATACACTGTCTATTTACTTGCATATGCCCCTAACAAGTTCAAAGTAGGAACAACTAGAAAGTGGCGATTATATGAGAGAATCGGTGAGCAACCACACATAGTCGCCACAATGTTATACAATACTACGAGTGCTGTAAAAGCAAGAGATATAGAAATAAAAATTGGAAAACTAGAAGGATTAACAGAAAAACCTAGGAGAAGACTTAAAGTGGTAATTCAATCACCTTTACCTCCTTCCTTATTAAAGCTCGAGAAAATAAGAGAAAAAATACTAAGAATTATTAAATTGGGAGAATCCGCAGAGGACTATATGTTTAGAATTGAGCCATTAACAGATATAACATATTATATTAAGGCTAAAGAAAAAACACCTGAACAACTAGTTGGAAAACCCTTACTGGTTACTGATTATTATGCAGGCTACCTACTATTATCCGAACCTAACACTAATGAACATTACATTGTTAAAGCAAATTCACTATTACATACATCTTCAATAAAACACATCCAATAGAATATAGAATTCGAACTATAAAAATTCGACATAAAAGAAAAATGAGTATAGAAATAGTAAATCCAACTTCTCGGAGCACATGATCTGGCGTTTGGTATTAAGTTTGATAAGTTTGAGATGAATCCAATTATTAACTAAACAAGGAACTCTGCGAAGAATTCCTGAGCTATATAACGAGGGAAACATATATAGTTGCCTGGTTAGTGACTAAAATGATTTACGTTGATTTATCCTCATGTTGAGGAATATCTTAAATAGTTCATAGTTTTTTAATTCGTTGTAAATACGTTTATTGTTTAGCATTATGTATAGTTCCCAACTCCTTAAAGCAGGACACATATAACATCCTATTCTATAAAACCCTGCTTCATATAGTGGATTTAGTCTCAAACCCCTCGACAATATATATAGCTGTACATGTGCGCCTCCCCACACCTTTATAGGTGATACTATAATGTAGTTCTCGTCTCTTACTCTGGAAGCAGGCCTAAGGCTTCTTCTCTCGGACTCAGCGTCTCTATCGCCTGTGATTACTAAAGTGTTTCCATCAATCACTTCTTTGATCTTGTTTTCAAGCGCTTCTATTTTCTTACCGGTACACCATCTATTATCATGCGTTGGAAATTCTTTTTCACCGTTTAAGATGAGTTTATCTATATTAGCATATGCTTTTATTACGTCAATGCCCAGTTTTCTAGAAACATATTCAACGTAACTGTTCATTACGGGGAAATCTGCACCTGTATCAACGTAGATTACCTTTATCTTTTTCTTGGGAAAAACTTCGAGAGCAAGTAATAGTGCAGCTGTGCTATCCTTACCACCACTCCATGGAACAATTACTGTATCAACCCGTTCCCTGTATTTCTCAAGGTATTTCTTGGATATGAAAGCATATGTGCTAATTGTTTCTTTATTCGTTGTTAATAAATTATCAACTGATATATATTCTGTACATTCATCACACACTATTTTTCCGTTAGGTTCGATACCGTAATCGGGAATGTTGAGGGTGGCTGTTAATTTGTATCCACAATATACATAATGCTTACCACCGAACCGTCTTACGAACAATGGTATTGAACACACTTTCCTCGAAAGAATTTTTTCTAAGATCCGCTTAGATTCTTCACCTATTCCCAAGAAAACATCATAAGCTGGATTAAAATCATATTTTTCAAGCTGTACTCCTTTTCTCAGCTCAAAAACATATGAACTACACTCGTCGATCCAACCAACAGCAAGTCTGAACTTTGATCTTGCTATATCGAATAAATGCGATAAATGCTCTATTCTAGTATTCCTTATTTTTGAACGGGGAACTACTTGTATTGCTACATTGGATGGTAGAACTTTTTCGAGCTCTCTGGCTAGTTCTGCATCTTCTCTTGCGAGCATTAGTACGTAGAATCTATCTTTGCTTATTATGTTTTCTAGTTCTTCGATTGCTTTGTCAAAGTTTCTCTTACCGTGTAGAGTATATACTCTCGAATCCCATCCGGGATAAAATTTTTCCATCATTGATTTTACTGCGTTTGCATCTCTCCTACTTCTAACGATAATATCGATCATGAATTACTCCATTGACTCTAAATTTATGCTACTGTGATGTTATTAGGAGAAAATATAGTTTTAGAACAAAAAATCTCTAGGATGGTCACTTAACACTTACATCCGGATTACATGGCTCAATCTTGAGTATGCCTTTTTCCTTCAATATATTTTCTAGTAATGGTATGCCTTTATCACTACCCATAGTGTTATCGATCTCGATTAATAACTTCTTTTCCTTGTAATAGTCTATTATTGGCTGGAATGTCTCATAGTATATTCTATATCTTCGTCTAATAACCTCGGGTTCATCATCGGATCTTCTTGTGAGAGGTGTTCCGTCATCATCACACTTAAGATCTTCTTTTGGTGGATTGAATAAGAGGTTGTATACTCTTCCACACTTAGGACAAATGTATCTATTACTTAATCTCCTAACCGCTTCATCTTCAGTTATGTATATGTGTATCACGGCATCAATCTTTGTTATTTTTTCAAGCGCTTTTGCCTGATTTATTGTTCTCGGAAACCCGTCCAGATTGAACCTTTTGACTTTTTTTGTCCCGGTTATTCTCTTTTTAC
>JAGHDU010000041.1 GCA_021159785.1 Staphylothermus sp.
GTCATATGAATATCGCCTCATATGATTTTTGTTCATATATTCCTTACAAAGAGTCTAATAAATAAATCAAACGCTAAAAACAATCTTATACAGAAACTCCTTTCTTCTTCACAAAATCCTCAGCACGCCTAACACCTGGAAAGAACAGTAAGTTATACGTCATGAGGAGAACAAATAGTAATCCAATAACTTGTAATAATCTAGAAATATCTGGTGTACCAATAACCGAGACAACCTTAACTGCTTCTATTACATAGGTTACAGGGAAAATTTTGGCAATAACTCTCAAGAACCATGGCAATATAGTGATAGGATAGTAAACACCTGAAACAAGCAACATAAATGGAGAGAGAAAACCTACAAAAGATTCTTCCTTAAGCATTAATGTAACACTTGCTAGGAAAACTCCCAAACCAACTAATGGCAACATACCGATGTATACAATCAATAATATAATAAATAGCTTAAAGCCTCCAAGCCATCCCTCAAGAAACAATACTGCCGGTAAAATACTAGTTAAACTAATAAATCCACTAATTATGGATGGAATCGTTAATCCATATATACTCACCCGTCTAAAACCAGGTGGTGACGCGATTATATATGGTAAAACACCCAACCACTTATAATCAACTAGAGACCAAACAATGGAATCCATAATATTGAGGCTAGAAACCAAAACACCACTAGCAACAATGATATAGAATAATGGATTACCAACACCCATTCTCTCAGCATAAACATTCAAACTACCAAGCATAACGCCCAACCCGATCATGAAGAAAGCGAATAAATAGGGCCAGAAGATCATCATGAAAGCAAATAATCTATTATTCCTCAACCACGAGAAATAGGCGTGAAGCTCTGCTCTAACAACCCTTATAATCATAGAATATTCTTGCTTAAGAAAAGACAATCAAGCACCACCCGTGCTACTGGTTAACTTAATGAAGACGTCTTCGAGACTCGGCTCCTCGATTCTAACCTCCTTAACTCTACCTCCAATACTCCTTATTTTCTCTAGAATCCTGTGAATGATATCATCTTCTTCGCCACGATTAACAAGTATTCTAACACGATAATAATCTTCTTGAGATTCTACAGCAAAATCATTTGAACCAAGGATCTCAGAGAATAGAGAGTCAATGAATTTCTTATCATGTTTAAGATAGAAGGCAAAGACGACAGGAACCGATCCAACCACTATTTTCTTTAACTCCATAATACTTCCTTCAGCAATTATTCGTCCTTTGTTAATAATACCCACACGATCACAGATCAATTCAACTTCGAACATGTTATGTGAAGTAATTAGTACGGTCTTACCTTCTTCCCTACTTAGTTTCACAAGAAGTTCTCTGATGTGTCGTGAACTAGCTGGATCCAAACCAAGTGTAGGTTCATCAAGAATCAATACAGGGGGATCGTGGAGAAGTGCTCTAGCAATACTGAGTCTAGCCTTCATACCGAGACTGAAGTCTTCATAAAACTTATCTCGAGCGCCAAGTTCTTCGAGCCCAAGTATTTTGAATAGATAGTTGATCCGTTCCTCTAATGCATCACCGTGTAAGCCATGTAATAAACCGAAATACTTCAGATTCTCATAACCAGTGAGCTTCCAAAAGAAGCCCCTCTCAACACTAAGTGAAACACCGATTACTTGCCTAACTTTTTCCGCCTCTTTTACAACATCATGCCCTAGTATGAAAGCCTTACCCTTATCTGGTAAGAGAAGCGTTGATAATATCTTAATAGTTGTTGACTTACCTGCACCATTTGGTCCAAGCAATCCATAAACTTCTCTTCTACGAACTCTAAATGAAACCCCTCTTAATGCCTCAACAATACTTTTTCTTCTCTTAAAGAACCCTCGTGCCTCTATGAATGATTTCCATAAATCTTCTGCAATTATAGCGTCAGTAGGCAACTGTGTCACCACCATGTAGGAATAGTAAAATACATAGATGTTCATAAATCTATGTTCCGCGAATAATTAAGTGTAGAACTCTTCGATGGTTATGTACAGGTCTTGTTTCTACAAGGAAGACATCATAACGAGGTGGTAATATCAAACCATTTGAGTCAAAGAATAATGTGTGAGTAGTCGACATAATACTTGATCTAAGGTGTTCATATGCATTACCATGCCTATAACCAGTTATAGGAACAAGTTTTTTCAAGAAGGAATCAAATACTTGAACACGTTCCTCATCGAATACTAGGAGTCCCGGCGTAGCCCCTTTAACATGAATAGTTACCAGGCCCTTCTTTAAACTTGAGAACCTTACTTCTTCCTCGATAATCCTCCTAAGCCTAAAGTACTTCATAGGCCCAAACGTTCTTATCTCGAAGCTAGTCATGTATACCTTCAAAACCAACAAGCACCTCCTTAGAGCCCTCTTCACCGCTGATATCGATAAGTACTATTCTCTTGAAAATACCAGCATCGATATCACCTTCAATAACTGGTAACACTACACTTTTACCAAACAACCCTTCCAACACAATCTTTCTCTGCTCTTCATGTTTCGCCAAGAATTCCTCCAAATCAAATAACAGGTTTGCCTCATATTCAATTAATGTCACTATACAGCCCTTTCCAGGAGCATTAACTGTTACAAATCCCTTCTTAGCCTTGTTTTTCCTAAGCCATTCTACGACATCGTCCGTAATGTCTATGGCTGTGTATCCATTGGAATAAACACTAAGCTTATCAATCAATAAGTCTATCATATTATTCACCGAATTGCATCATATATTTTTAAACAATTAATAGCCTAAATAATAATAACTGGTGTATCATGCCTTGACACGAATCATTATTAAAAACGCAAAGATCTGGACAGGAGATGATTTTACAGAAGCACATATCTTGATCGAGAACGATAAAATAACTGGTATTTCAAAAACACCCTTCAAGGATGTAGATCAAGTAATAGATGCATATGGACAACCAGTTATTCCCGGCGGTATAGACATACATGCACACGTATACGATCCTGAATACGTTGAAAACGAAGACTGGGAAAGCGGGAGCCTAGCTGCGGCTTATGGAGCAATAACAACAATAATCGACATGCCCCTCAGAGTATTCGTTGACAACAAGGATATCGCAAAGAAGAAAATAAATGAAGCATCCAAACACTCATACATAAACTACGGACTACATGCAGGGTTCATGACCGCTTCTAACAAAGATAAAATACCCGAACTAGCCGAACTAGGCATAAAGGGATACAAGATCTTCACATGCAGACCTTTCAAGGCAGAAGAAGAAACCCTACCAGAGATAATGCAATTAGTAAAAGACGTCAACGGCGTAGTAATAGCACATAGTGAAGACGACGGGCTACTAGAATTCGGGTATAAGAGATACTGCAAAAGACACGACCCCGTAGCATATCATTTATCAAGAACCCCCTCAGCAGAAGCAGCCGCTATAATCAAGCTAGGATACTACGCATTAGAAACATTGTCAAATCTACACATAGCACACCTCAGCAGTGGTGAAGGAGTAAAAGCAATAAGATATGTTAGAAACCTAGGATTAGATGTCACAGTGGAGACCTGCCCCCACTACTTATACTTCACCAGGGAAGACGCTGAAAAATATGGCACATATCTTAAACTAGCACCTACACTAAAATCAAGCATGGATAGAGAAGCACTATGGAGAGCACTTGCAAATGGAGAGATAGACGCTTATGCAAGTGACAATGCACCAGCACCTAGGGAAGAGAAGGAAAAAGACATATGGGAAGCATGGGGAGGAATACCAAACCTAGAAATAATGGGACCGTTCCTATTCACATACGGAGTACTAAAGAGGATCACCAGTTTCGATAGATTCCTCGATGTATTCTCAAGAAACCCCGCAAGAATCATGGGTATCTACCCAGAGAAAGGAGAACTAGCTATCGGGAGCGACGCTGACTTAGTAATTATTGATACACGTAAACCCAGACTAATATCGGCTACAACACATCATCACAAAGTCGATTGGACACCATGGGAAGGATTAGAACTCTATGGCGCACCAATACATGTACTGGTGAATGGCTACCCAATAATACTCGATGGAGAAATTGTAGGAAAACCGGGCAAAGGCAAATTTGTTAAGAAAAAATAAAGAGAACCCCATAATTTAAATACTTTATTCAACAGGTTCAACTACAACAGCTGTACCATAAGCAAGGATCTCAGCAGCACCAGACGCTACCGCAGTAGTAGCGAATCTAACACCAATAATAGCATTAGCCCCTAATTCACGAGCTTTTTGAATCATTCTATTAATAGCATCCTCACGTGCTTGAGCAAGAAGCTCTGTATACTCGGGAACCTCACCGCCAACAATATTCCTAATAGCTGCTAGAAAATCTTTTCCGATGTGCCTTGCACGTACAACACTTCCACTTACTAATCCCAAGGCCTTAACGATCCTGTATCCAGGGATGTGCTCTGCTGTCGTAATCAAAAAGTTTTCATGTTTTGACATAATATCACCTTGCCTAATACAATCACCGATAATATATATGATACTGGTTAGTAATAAGGTGTTCTTAACAAAATTTAATTAATTTGAATATACTATAATAATAATTGAAACTGATACGAATTAAATATAATATTAATTCATGAGAGTCGATATAATGTATGGTTGAGAGTAAAATATTGCTGTATAATGTTCTTGCAGGAATAATTACTGGTTTCGTAGTTTCTATAGTATTGTATTTTTCTCCATTAGAAAGATTTAATGAGTTCGTATATCAACTAACGTTAAAACAATTGATCATTAATGGAGTACCATCTGATCAAGCTGCTAGAATTGCAAATGAGACGTTATCCATGTTGAAAAACATTGAATGGATTTATCCCTTGGGATCGATTCTAAATATGTTCTTCTTAAGCATAATACTTGGAATTATACATGATTATATTATAAGGAAAACTAGTATGAAGCCGGCATTAGCTTCAATTATCACGGGTTTAATTCTATTGTTGGTTTTTCAAATAATACCATTGATGCTGGTATCGGTTCTCTTTGGTAACTGGTTTCTCGAACTATATAGTGAATATATTGGTTTCCACATACAAATAATAATGACCTTAATCTATACGGCATTTCTTGTTATTTTTACATCATTTAAAGGACCGTGGTCTAAACTATTAGAGTCCAAGCCAAGGATCTACTAATCTTGATCTCCTGTACTTTGCAATAATTAATAGAATAATAGAGGTTATAATCATTAGAGCACTTGTCAACAAAATGTAGAATAAATTGGTACTAATAAATGTAGGTGCAAGCATTAAGACAATTAACCCACCAATACTAGACATAGTAACCCTTATACCAGCAGCTAATGCTTGAAGTCTTCCTGGAAGACGTCTTGATAGAAGCATTGTGTATCCCTGGTCGAGGAAGGGAAAGGCTGGAATTAACCATATTAAAATAGCTAGTAGTCCCCAGCTATAGTAAAGTGTTGTTATACATGCTAGTTCCATGATAGAACCGATAAGTGCTACAGTTAATGGATTTATCTTATCGGATAAGACACCAGCAATTGGTCTTACAATTGCTCCTAGGATAGCAGGTAATAATGTTAGCATTATGCCGAATACTTCTGGGGAACCAGCTATGTCCCTGAGTCTAAGTGAATAGTTTCCGAAAAACAAGTTTATACCAGCTAATACAAGTGATCCAGCAAAGAATACGTAAGCTACCGTCTTTATGCCCAGAAATACTTCCTTTAAGTCAGCTTCACCACCTATTGCTGTCTTTGGAAAAACAGATAGTGCTATTATTATCGATATAGCATAGATAATAGATACAAGTATAAAGCAAGTTCTTATACCCGTAATGGGAACGAGATATCCAGCGATTGGTCCTCCAAGACCCCAACCTAGGGTCGCATAGGTCATAAAATACCCGTAGGATCTACCACTACTATTTGTAGCGTGAAGTAATGCACCCATAATAATTGATTGGGAAATACCATTCATCGCCCAATAAATACCAGCTAATATTGGCAAATAACTTATTTCTAATATACCCATTAACCCTAGTGGAATCATCCCCAACATACTCAGACCAAGTACTTTTTTACGTCCAATAATATCGCCTATACTCCCTCCAATAACACTCACTATTGAGGGCAGTGTTTCGGATGCAATTAATACAGTCATAAACGTGTAGTCATATCCTAAAACGGTTTTCACATAATCACGTGTGAGTAACATATACATACCGATAACTATGTTTAGTAGGAAATTACTTATATTGAAACCAGTAAGCCAATTAATTGATCCAAGCTTATTTCTCCCTAAATTAGTCACTTGTTTCACCGCTTCACCGCCTTAACCTCGATGATATTGCTTTATTTCTTTGCATAATATGCTGAAGTAATATTAAGAATTAACGCAACAAGAATATATAGTGCCAGTATGATGTCTTTTTGAAACAATATCGCTTATAATCCTCGACAAAAGGTGAATATGGTTATGCAACCCAGAATTAAACACTACGATTTCGGCGAGATAATAATTGATAACAAAAAATATGTTCGAGACCTGATAATTACACCTAAAGAAATTATAAGTGACTGGTGGAGACAAGAGGGTCATAGACTCCAATTAACGGATATTCTCGAACACATTCCCGAAGATATTGGATACGATGCTGTAATTATAGGAACGGGTTATTACGGATATATGAAAGTAGATAAAGAAGTCATTAACTACTTTAAGACAAAGAATGCCGAGGTCTTTATCCTAGATACACACAATGCTGTCAAGAAATTTAACAAACTCGTAGAGATTGGTAAGAAGGTTTTGGGATTATTTCATCTAACATGTTAGTTGCAATATGTATCTGAATATACTTTTGATCAAAATGTATGTAGATGAATGGGAAAAAAGTAGGAAGGTTTATATTACATAGGTACAACAGTATAAACAGTATTAAATCTATTCAATGAGTTCCATATCCAGGTAGGTGCTAGGCTATGGATAGAGGAACTCTCTTAAAAATCATAGTCATAGTTGTTGCACTTATAATAAGTCTTATAGCATACCAAGGCCCAACAGCTGAAAGACCATATGTAATATTTCCATTATTGCCTCCCTTACTAGCGATTATATTAGCGATCGCAACGAGACAGGTCATACCTGCGTTGTTTGCAGGTATTTGGATCGGTGCACTCATGGTCGTAGGCTATAACCCGATTAATGCTACAACACAGACGTTACAATGGGTCATAGAGAATGCAACAGATTCATGGAATGCAACAATATTAATATTCGACTTCATCATAGGAGCATTCGTGGGATTATTATATGCCTCAGGCTCTATGCATGCATTAGCAAGAGCTATTAGTAAGAAGGTCAGAACCGCAAAAGGCTCAAGCTTTATAAGCTGGGTTTTAGGACTCTTGATATTCTTCGATGACTATACTAACACAATAGTTGTTGGTAACACTACGAGACCTTTGACAGATAAGACTAGAGTTAGCAGAGAATTATTAAGCTACATTGTTGATTCAACAGCAGCACCAGTAGCTGGTTTAGCTCTTGTATCAACGTGGATAGGCTATGAGGTTGGACTGATACGGGATACATTTAGTTCGCTGATAGAAGAGGTTAACGAAGGAATCTTGACGGCGGCTCCAACAATAAGCGCATACGGTGCATGGTTTTCCTCGATACCATTTAGGTTCTACTCTATTCTAGCAATAATATTGGTATTACTAGTAGTTTTTACGAGAAGACACTTCGGACCAATGCTTAAAGCAGAACATAGAGCTGTAAAGGAAGGAAAAGTTCTACGTGATGGAGCACAACCATTAATGCCTACTGAAACAGTACTGGGCGAACCTCAACCTAAAAAACCCGCTCCTCCATGGGTGTTTGTAATATCAGTGCTAGCTCTAGTTATAGTAACATTGCTTGGAATGTGGTATACTGGTGCGGAGGCTATTGGTTATGAGAATGCTTGGTGGGAAGTATCGTTTGGCGATGCCTTGATGGAAGCTGATTCTGCTACTGCACTGCTTTGGGGAAGCTTCACAGCATATGTTCTTGCCCTGATCTTTACATTAATATATAAGTCGATATCATTTTCGAAAGCAATGGAGTATACTATTAGAGGAATGTACTTAATGGTTTTTGCAAACGCAGTAATGTTACTCGCGTGGTGTATTAAAAGCGCTGTTGACGCTGTTGGTACGGCTGATTATGTTGTAAGTGCAGCTGTATCTGCACAAGTACCAGCATTATTAGTGCCATTAATAATATTCTTGACCTCAATGTTTATATCATTCACAACTGGTACCAGCTGGGGAACATTCGGTATAATGATACCTCTAGCCATACCTATGGCTTGGAAACTAGCGCTAATACAATATCCGGAACCAGATATGGCATATATTGTAACTTATGCTTCAATAGCGGCAGTATTCTCAGGTGGAATATTTGGAGACCACTGTAGCCCAATAAGTGATACAACAATAATGTCCTCAATGTTTAGTGGAGCAGATCATATAGACCACGTAACAACACAAATACCATATGCTGTCCTAGCGGCTAGTGTAGGAATAATACTATACTTACTATATGCTATCGGTATAACAACTACATTGATATTATTACCTGTGGGAATTGTATTATTAGTAGTCCTACATAGAGTATTAAACGAATATTATGCTAAAAGAGTGAACTTACCGCCTGTTGTTCCAAACTACGTAGTAGAAGAATAAAGGCACGGTAATTACTATAATACTTTTTTATACGATATCTTTCTTTGCTATCTTTTATCTAAAATTCGATTTCGATACTTGCATCAACTCCTAGTTCTTCATATAGCTCTCTCTTTATGGATCTAAGTGTCTCAATGAGTTTATCTATATCAATGTCTCTTGGAATATTTACTTTTATATCACCATGATATCTTCCTGGTTCAAGAAACCTTAGCCTTATACGACTAACTTTTAGACCATATTTTCCAATAACCTCGTTGATCTGCATGATTAATTTATTTGATGGAGCTGTGTCAGATATTACGGTTACTGCTTCCGAGAATGTTTCCCTTACCTCATAAAAGATATATAGTGTTAAAATTACTGCACCTATGTAGTCTATTATATAATTTACAATCGCTCCTCCCAAGGCGGCAAGTGTAACTACTACGCTCTCTATTAATTCACTAACAGTGAATGCACTATAGGTTTTAAAGATCCCTCCAATTACTCGAGCAATTACTACTACTCCCAAATAGACTATGAAACCCAAGATAGCAAAATATACAGAATACAGTGATACAGTATAGGTAGTTGTTGTTAACAATTCCGCAAGCGCTACACCAGCAACAAAACTATATGAAATCATTACCGTTATCTTGCCAGCGATCCCTAGTCTATAATGACCGAACGGGTGATCAGCATCTGGAGGCATTATGCTCAATTTATAATAATAGATTGTGAATAAAAGTGCAGCTATATTTGCGAAGCTGGTCAAGGCATCAACAAGTAGAGAACGTGAACCATATAGTACTCCACCTATTATTTTTAACAATCCACCAATTAAAGCTAATACTACGAGTACTGCTAACAATGTTGCATTTTTACTCAGTATACATCACCCACCTGAATACTCTCTATGTATAATCGAATATACTTCTTTGCTTCTCCTTAGTCTTCTTAATCATTTCCTCTAAAGATTTTAACCTTTCAATAACTTCCTTGGGAGGAACTACTTTATCCTTAGTTAGAAGTTCTTTAAAGAACGTATCACGGACTGGTTCATAGACATACTTATAGAATTTCTGAGGATCACGTAAAATATATTCAGGAAAGCTCGAAACATATTCAATTGCAGCCTTCCACGCTTTTTCTGGGTCAATTAATCTCTTAATCTTATTAGTTACTTGTCTATCATAATCTATTGGTAATTGTTCTTGTTCACCAATCATATAGAACCCTCTAGGAGAAACCGCTACACACTCTTCCAAAACTTCTACGAATCCCTCAGGACACTTTATACTCCTTATATCCCTTGATTGCTTTCTAAGGGCTTGCTCAACCCTCATAAGCCTAATAGGCCATTTATGAGGTCCATAGTATTTTGTCCATGCATAGAAAATCGCTCTATTTAAACCAAAACTCTTAGCCTTATCGATATCCTTATTGAAGTAATAATGTCTTGCTGCCTGTAAAAGAGCCATAACCTGAAATCTTCCAATACCGATCGCCTTTAGTTTCTTTTCGATTTGATCTTCATTACTCAA
>JAGHDU010000120.1 GCA_021159785.1 Staphylothermus sp.
ATCTAAGGTTTTCATATTGTTTTGCTTGCATGTAGGTTGCTAGGTAATCACTTAATTTTACAATTTTTGCCTCAATAGATTCTTGTCTAATAAATTCATTATATAGATCTTGACAATTTGTCAAAACATCTACTTATAACGGTGTTAATTATTACAATGGTTTAATATACCTTTTACGTATATCACATAATAAAAATACGCGTACATCTTGTATTATTGGGAAAGGAGGTACTCATAATAAAATGAATTATGTCTCCGACTCATTCATTAAAGAAAGAGTAAAGAAACCAGTTCTCGTTATTAATTTTGGTGGTCAATACAGTCATCTTATCGCTAGAAGAGTTAGAGAGCTCAATGTATTCTCATTAATAATGAATTATGAACACATAAATGAACGTGTTCTTAGAGAAATAAATCCATGTGCTATAATATTATCGGGTGGACCATATAGTGTATATGATGAAAAAGCTCCACGTATTGGTAAATGGTTATTAGAACAAGATATTCCTGTTCTTGGTATATGCTATGGTGCACAGCTTATAGCATCGCTAATGGGTGGGCACATTAAAGAGGGAATTGGAGAATATGGTAGGACGAAAATAAATATTGTTGAAAAAGACCTTTTGTTTGACGGGTGGAGTAATGACTATGTATGGATGAGTCATAGAGACTATATTATTGATGTACCGGATTCTAAGATAATAGCATATACTAGTAACAACTACATAGCTGCATACAAGCTACGTAATAAGAAAATATATGGTGTACAGTTCCATCCCGAAGTAAAACATACTATAAATGGAACAAGGATAATTGAGAACTTCTTGTTCAAAATTGCTGATTGTAAGAAGAACTGGTTCGTGGAAGATCTTGTTAAATCCTTGGTTGATCAAATTAAGGGAACCGTGGGAGATAGAGACAAGGTATTGATCGCTGTTAGTGGTGGTGTTGATTCAACTGTAACAGCATATCTACTTAAAATTGCCATTGGTGAACGCGTCATACCAGTATTTATTAACCATGGTTTATTGAGAGAGGGAGAGGATAAAGAAGTAGTGGAGAATCTCAGTAGAATAGGTATTAAACCATTGTACATTGATGCATATAAAAGGTTCCTAGATAGATTAATAGGTACTTGTGACTGTGAGACACGTAGAAAGATCATTGGCGAAGAATATGCTCGCATATTTAAAGAGATCATGGATCGTGATCCGAGTATCAAATGGTTTGCACAAGGTACAACGTATCCAGATGTCGTAGAGAGCGGAACCATACCACATACGGATAAAATCAAGACACATCATAATGTTGGAGGATTACCAGAGTGGTTTAAAGTGAACATCATTGAGCCTCTGAAATGGTTTTATAAAGACGAGGTAAGAATGATCGGTGAAAAACTAGGTATACCCAAGGAAATAATTGAAAGGCATCCATTCCCAGGTCCTGGATTAGCTGTTAGAATCGTTGGGAAATTCACACTCAAGAAATTAGGTATTGCGAGGAAGGCTTCAAAGATAGTTGAAGATACATTGAAAAAATATGGACTCTATGATAATGTATGGCAAGCTTTTGCTGTTGTCGGCGACGATCACTGGGTTGGTATTAAAGGAGATAAACGTGTGGAAGGGTACATCGTAACGATCAGGATCGTTCATAGTGATGATGGAATGACAGCTGATTATCATCGTATACCGTATGAAGTACTAGATGAAATTACTGCTAAAATAACTGGAGAAATTCCCGAAGTTACAATGGTTACATATGCTGTAACACCCAAGCCGCCATCAACTATAGAACCTTGTTGAGTAACTCTATTACTCTAACAAAATCCCCACAAAAACTTACAGGCTGTTTGAATAAAATCCATATGTTTAAACATGGCATTTAAGTCCATCAGGTGCAATAAAGTCAACAGAAGAATATTAATAGAATACATAGTTGCTATCATAAACATTGTTTGTAATTAACGAATATAATACCTAGATGAGGAACATAGAAGATTTCATGATAGATATTTTAAGATTATTCATTACATGTATCAATCAAATTATTTATAATGAATTCAGAATAAAGATTCTACAAATCATGACCTACTTCTGGGTGTTTTATTGTGGGCGTGATCTATGTCTCATGGGATAGAGCTATTCATATGTGTTATGAACTTGCAACTAAAATATTAAATTCCAACGAAGAATTCGACTCCATTATCACTATATCGCGTGGGGGACTTATTCCTGCTCGAATAGTTAGTGATGTACTAGGTATAGATGATTTCTATACTATTAGGTCTAAGTATTGGGGGATTTATGGTCGAAAATACGAAGAACCTAGAGTATACATACATGATGTGATTGATGTTAATAAAAAGAAAGTTCTCATTATAGATGAAGTCGTTGATACCGGGGATACTATGTCTAAAATAGTGGATATAGTTTATAAACTAGGAGCCAAGGAGGTCAAGGTCGGTGTTCTCCATTACAAGACACGTAGTAGGTATATACCAGACTATTATGTTGAGAAAATAGAGAAATGGGTCTGGATCTTTTATCCGTGGTCAATGGCTGAGACACTCTATAGTTTAACTATTAAAGAAAACCCTGGCAACATACTAGAACATGTTAGTAGGATTATCAAAGAACTTGGAGTTGAGGTTAACTATATGGGTCACAAAAATTTGATGAAATCAATTAATAACTATAAGAACAAATATGAAGAATCACGTAAGGGTCACCGGGACAAATAGATGTATTGCCTATGAGAATTAAAGTAATTTAAACAGTTAAAACATCTTGAGGAATATTAACTTGTTCATAATGAGTCGTCAATTAATAAGGTCTAAGAAGCATTTATTGAAATAAGTTGTATTTTATTGGATTTTCGTCTATATACATGGATAATTGGTAAGGCTATTAGTAATGTAATAATGAATAGTAGTGTTTCCATTATCCATACGTCGTTAATATAATGTATTATGACAAATGGAATAATGTTTATCGATCCATGTAAGATTATCGCCAATGCTATGTATGGAAGGTTCTTCTTATCTTTGAGAATAGAATAACCTAGTAACATAGCCATTGCTGCATGGAATAAACAAGCTGTGTTTCTCTCTAGGGCTCCTGGTAGGAAATCAATCCATCGGTATTCATACATAACGCTTGCGATTAATACATTTATAACATATACTAATAATGCCTCGCTGAATCCCCAACCTAATCCCAATGATATCGGTGCTTTTGGATCCTTGTTACCACGGATAACATATTTTATTATAAAATATCTAGTTGGTTCTTCGAATAAACCTGCTAATACCGCGCTTAAGAACATTCTTGTCGTTGCATCTAGGTAATTAATTATTATTAGAATGGGTGTTCTAAGTATTAGAGCAATGTACCAACCCGCCATACCCAATATAAATGAGAGCCACAGCTTTACATTTCTATTGTTGTTCATAATAGCGATAATCGATACTGGCCCGATTGATAATATGATTGGGATAATGAGGATAAAATTCATAGGTTACCCCTTTGTTTGAGCTCAATCACTATATGTTTAAGTATTGTTCCATATATAACCATTAGTATGATACATATTTTCCGATAAGAACGCGCTTTGATAGGAGAGGATTTCATATGGAAAATCTAATTATTGAGCTTCCACTAGTTAAACCTATGAGTAAGCTCCGTGTCGAAGAAGCTATTCTGTTGAGGAGGAGTATTAGGAGGTATTTAGACAAACCTGTAGAGATCGAGAAACTCTCATTAATATTGTGGAGTGCTTATGGATATACTCACCCCGGAAAAAGATTCAGAGCTTCCCCAAGCGCAGGAGCGACTTTTCCACTAGAACTCTATGTTGTTATAGGATCTAGAGGGGTAGTAAACGGTGAAGAATATCTAGAGCCAGGAGTCTATAAGTACAGAGCTGACACTCATTCTCTCATACTTACTAGGAAGGGGGATCTCAGGAGAGAACTATACATGGCAGCCTTGGAGCAAAAGTGTGTATTTCAAGCACCACTCAGCATAGTTATTACAGCTGTTTATGAGAGAACAACTAATTACTACGGTGAGAGAGGGGCCGAACGCTATGTACCAATGGAAGTTGGCCACGTTGGCCAAAACATATACCTGATGGCGACAAGCCTTGGACTTGGAACTGTTGCTGTTGGTGCTTTCCACGATGAGTATGTTTCGAATGTAATTGATTCTCCAGAG
>JAGHDU010000225.1 GCA_021159785.1 Staphylothermus sp.
CCCATGTATTATATATTCCTAGGGTACATATTATTTATTTAGAATATGACATAGATTTATTTATTGTTTCAAAACTATGTTAGTTTAAAGTGTATATAATGTATGGTGTTAAGTATTTTATTTATAATGGGTAAAAATAATCATTGTATTTGGTTAGGAGTGAATAGTTACCATGGTTTCATTTAAACATGTTTTAGTAAAACTTTTACGTAGAGAAACTGCTAAAAAACCTCCGGTTAGAAGAGAATCTGGAGAAGTAGTTGAAGCCGTTAAGACCATAATATTGCCATCTGAACCTATACAAATAGCTACTCGTGATCCAAGCTGGAGAATTATTGAGAGCTATTATGTCTATAAACCCTTCGTAAAAGTAGTTATCGCCGATACACCCGAGGGCCCCATGTATTTTGTTGAAGAATATGGTTTAACACCGGAAGACAAAGAAGTTCTCGAAAAACTAACCGATATATTAATTGAGGAAATAAAACCACCAACAAGACCTGAAGATATAAAAGATCTGAGAGGATATGTATTTAGAGAAGCTGAGAGAATAGCTGATAAATATAGAGAAAAACTGGGACTCGTAGGAGCTAGGAGGATTAAGCTTCTCTACTATATTGAGAGAAACCTGCTAGGATATGGGCCAATCGATCCGTTCATGAAGGACCCGAATATAGAGGATATTTCATGTAATGGTGTCAATATCCCGATTTATGTCTGGCACAAGAAGTATGAAAGCATACCAACAAATATAACGTTTATAGAGGAAGATTACTTAAACGAATTTGTTATGAAGCTCGCACATATGGCTGGAAAACACATTAGTGTAGCTTTTCCTATACTCGACGCAATGCTTCCAGAAAGACATAGATTAGCTGCAACTTTCGGTAGAGAAGTTTCCGTGAAAGGCCCAACGTTTACAATACGTAAGTTCCGTGAGAGACCATTTAGTGTCGTGGAATTCATACAATCTGGAGTAATCAATTCATTGGTTGCAGCTTATTTATGGACAATGATGGAACATGGAAAAACAGCAATGATAGCGGGAGGTACTGGTGTAGGTAAGACAAGTACGTTGAACGTTATAAGTACCTTCATAAAACCAGGAATGAAGATCGTGACGATAGAGGATACACCAGAAATAAACCTACCACATCCCAACTGGGTACAGCTCACAACTAGAGAAACCTATTTAGTAGGTACGGCTTCTGTAGGAACAAATATTAGATTATTCGATCTAGTAAAACTGAGTTTGAGATATAGGCCCGATTACATTATAGTAGGAGAAGTACGCGGAGAAGAAGCATTCGTCTTATTCCAGGCCATGGCAAGTGTATCATATAATACACCTGTGCTCATAAAGGATTCTAATGGAAACATTTCACTTGTAAAAATCGGTGAATTCATAGATAAGTTCTATGACGAAGGAGAAGAGAGAATACCCAAGTATATTCATAACTACTATGTACTAAGCAATAACGGTTACAATACTACGTGGAAACCGATAAAATATGTACTAAGACACAACACGCATGAGATCTACGAAATAGAGTATGAGGGGGGCGGAAGACTAGAAGCAACAGGTAATCACAGCGTATTCGTCCTAAACCCAGACACACTGGAAATTATTGAAAAACCTGTCTCAATACTAAACAAGGGAGAATACTTAATCTCATTCAAAGGAATAATTGAAAACAAAGAATACCAAATAATAGACACCACTAAACTTGTCGAGGACAAAAAAGGAGTTATAGTTGATAAATTACCTAAGGAAATAAAGAAGCTAACAGGAGGCAAAAACCCAATATCTTTACAACAGTACATGCTAATAAGAAACGCAATAAAAGCATCGGAGAAAGGAATCCTTAAATTAAAGAGAAGCAAGTACTCCCTACCCCTGAAATTAATCTTGGATGAAGAACTCGCCTTCTTATTCGGAGCATACATAGCTAATGGATGCATTAAGGAGCATAAAGGAAAACGTATATGTTTCACATTCGGTAAACACGAAAAAGAAATTGCCGATAAAGTACAGAGCATCATGTATAACAAGTTCCATGTAAAACCAACAATAGATGATCGTAGAACATACATTATTTATGAATATCCACACACACTATTAGCTATAGTATTCGAAAAACTCCTAGGAAGAAAACTAGAAGAAAAGAAAATACCAGAACCTCTCTGGTTATCACCTAAGAATGTTATTAGAGCATTCTTCGAAGGATTAAAAGCTGATTCACGAAGAACCCTTAAGAGAAGATACACTTCTTACACTACAGCGAATAAAGAACTCGCTTACCAATCATTATGGTTAGCGAGAATAGCTGGTTATTACTCCGAACTAGTCATCGAGAAGGGTTCAGGAAGGAATACTGGTAAGACCTATTACAGCGTCCTAGTTTATCTCAACGAAGAATATAGAAAGCCTAACGCCTCAGAAAGAATCCCCACTAAACCAATTATCAAACTCATAGAATTCACCAAACCAAAGTCTATGCCACTCAAATTAACATATATAAGTAAAAGAGAATTTATATCAAGAAAAACAGCACAAAAAGCCATACAATGGATCAAAGAAAAAGGTACATTTACAGATTTCAGTAGAGAATATCTAAGAAGGGTCGAAAAACTCATCAATAGTAACACAGTAGTTGTGAAGATCAAGAATATAAAGAAGAAACCCTATCACGGCTACGTCTACGATATATCAGTACCAGAAACAGAGTCCTTCTTCGGAGGCAATATACCAGTACTATTACATAACACGGGACACGGTGGCTTGTGTCTGCCAAGAGATCAATTAGTGCTTGCATCCGTAAATGGACATATAGACCTATACGAAATAGGTGAAATTGTTGAAGACGTGATAGAGAATAAAGTAAAAGATCTAAAAGTACTAACATATTCCAACGGAAAGCCAGTATGGGTTCCTGTCTCCAGAGTTGTAATTAAGAACGGATCGAGAAGATTTATCAGAATATACTTGGAAGGCGGTGTTGTACACGAAGTACACGAGAACCACCCAGTAATTATTCTTGAGAACGGAAAATTAACCACTAAACCAGCACATAAACTTAGGAAAGGTGACTTACTAGTTTCATTAAGAAAACCAGCATTAACCGATGAAGAAGTTGAAGAAATTAATGTAATCAAATTGCTTGAAAAATACAGTAATAAGATCTATGTGGAAAGCGTCAATCGTGTAATCAAAGCATTCCAAAAACGGGATATCCGCAAAGCCGCAAATAGGATTGGAAGATCGATTAAAGACATTGATGATTGGTACTATGGAAAAACCGCAATACCATATAGGTTACTTATAGAGCTAGGAGTAGAGGCGGAAACACTAGCTGGTGGAAAGGTCAAGTTCGGAGAAAAAGGAAGAACCATTCCAGCGAGAATTAAACTAGATAGAGACTTTGGTTATGTTCTAGGATTCTTCCTAGCAGATGGAACAATGCATTATGATAATAAAGATGGATTGCCGAGAAGAATCGTACTTTATCCCGGTAAAGACGAGAAATTAGCTGATAAAGTAATTGGAAAATTAAGAAGAATAGGATTAGATGAAGAATCAATATATGTAATAAAACCGAAGAATGGTTCCATATACATTCACGTTGATTCTAAAGCGTTGGCACTATTATTTAATGAAATATTTGGAGAAAAACTTAATGACTATAACCGTAGCGTACCATTAAACCTAGCTCTGAGAGCACCTGAAGACTTCCGTAAAGGCATTATTGAAGGATATTGGGATGGAGATGGTAGCTTAGTAGTTGATAAGAATAACCATATAAGATTAACAGCTCAAACTGTAAATAGGAAACTTGCCGAATCTATCATTGTGATTCTAAGAAGCCTAGGCATACTTGCTTCTTTAAGAATCGTTGACAATACCAGAGGATTTTCTAAGAAACCATCCAATATCTATGTGATAACAATCATTGGAGGAGATAGTAAAGCTAGAATGCTAGAAATCCTCGGCAGAAGTGATTTATTGAAAAGAAAGACATATACTAAGATCAAGAGATATAATGGACTATATATACATAGAGTTATCCGTACCGAGACTATAGAGAAAGACTCGCTATTATATGATATTGAAGTTCCAGGCACACATATGTTCGCTGTTTCTGGTGGACTTGTGCTTACACATAACTCAACTTTGCATGCTGAGACTCTTGATTATGCTATTAAGCGTCTTACGAGTCCGCCAATGAATATTCCTCCAGCTTATATGAAGTTGCTAAATGTATTCATACATTTAAGGAGAGTCATTACCCGTATAGAGAAAGGTGTAGTTAAAGTACAGAGAAGAGTAACTGTAGTACAAGAAGTTGTCGATTATGGAAAGTACAAAACAATAGCTGAATGGGATCCGAGAACAGATGAGTTTAAAGTTAATCTAGAAGACAGCATACATCTAAGGGATATTGCTATAAAAAGAGGATTAGAGCTAGAAGACATCATCGATGAAGTCTATAAGAAGGCAACTATTCTGAACTGGATGCTATACAGAGGAATAACTAATGTATGGGATGTAACAAGAATAATATTCAACTACTACTATGATCCAGCATCTGTATACAAGAGAGCTGTTGAAGAACTAGAAGGAGCCAAGGCAGAAGTAATTATCCCCGCAGGAGTTCCAGTAGAAGAAGTAGCTCCTACGGAGGATCTAATATCCGGTACAAAAGAAATCGACGAAGCTACACGGGAACTATTTGAAAGAACACGTGAACTAACGAGAGAGGAAAAGTAGACTATCATGCAAAAACAAATGTAATTTTGACTTATTTACTCACTAAAAATGGATTCCCTGATCCTTACAATGAATACATCAGTATCATTACCCTCTAGGATACAATCTTTCTCCTGGACTTCAACTACTCTATTGAACAGCTTTTCATAGAAACCAGCAATTATTCCCCTAGTTATGAAACCTGCTCTTATAGGATACCCTCTACCTGTACCATACATTTTGAGCGCACAACACTCGAAATTGTTCTTTATCGAGACGATGTATTTTCCTGCTCCTTTCTCCACGATATTCATATCGCCTAGCCCTAGCGCTTTGTATAGATTACAGAAGAGATCCATTGCAGCAGATACTTTTTCTTCAAATGAATAACCCGGTATCTCATCTATTTCTCTAACATACCTTTCATATAATGCCTTACCAATTCCTTTACCAAAATTCATTAAGAAGAAACTTGCACCTGGCGTATTATCCTTAATTACGCTATATATAG
>JAGHDU010000013.1 GCA_021159785.1 Staphylothermus sp.
CTTATATAGTAGTCTATAACTGTATGAGTGTCTCCAAACGTCTATGCCTATTTCCCTGAGGGCGTGCAGTAATTCATCTAATTTCTTTGGGTTAATCCATCTAGTATACGTTTTTGATCACCATAAACTATTTCTGAACATTACTTTATATTTCAGTTAGAGGGTTATTTATTCGTGGAGATGGTGAGGCTCGAAAGGTCTGAATAGTGATGAACCCGCGCAGGGCTGATCCTCTAGGTGTTTTAAATGTCAAAATTAATCATAGGTATTAGCGGGGCTAGTGGTATCATTTATTCTTTAAAGTTATTAAAGCAATGTATACTACTAAAGAAGAAGTATGAAGAAATATATGTAATTTACACTAGATCATCAGAAATAATAGCTAGGTATGAGCACGGAATAACTAATTTAAGGCAATATCTTGAAAATATTGAATGTGTCAATGAAGTATTTAGTGAAAAGGACATCGATTCTCTTCTAGCTAGTAGTTCTAACTTATATGATGCAGACATGGTTATAATTCCTTCATCTATGAACACTGTTGCTAAACTGTCACATGGTATTCAAGATAATCTATTATTACGTACAGCTTTGTCTATTCTCAGAATGAAAAGAAAACTAGTAATAGTTTTTAGAGAAACACCTATTTCAAGAATTGATTTAGAGAACTTAAGCGTTTTAGCAAAAGAGGGGGCAATTATTTTTCCAGCGTCGCCTGCTTTCTGTATAAAACCTAAGTCACTTGATGACTTAGTCCTTTTTATAGTTGGTAAGATCCTAGATTTACTAGGTATTAAAAACGAGTTATATCCACGTTGGAGAACTAGCTAGAGAAAATCCTCAACGTCATAATCTTCTATTTCTCTCACTTCTTTGAATAAGTCTTCGTCAGAAGTAATCCTAGTCTTCTTCTCCAATGCCTTGGCACAGCGGCCGTCAGGTAATTGGGCATTCAACTTACATGAAGCAAATTTACACTCAGCACCTATACATTCTCCCCCTATTAGCCTGCAGAATGCTACTTTTCTAATTTTACCTCTGTATGATTTATTTCCTACCACTAATGCTCTTCGAGTACATATGAAGAAGGGACAAAGTGGGTTACATTTATCGCCTATGGGCATTGGGAACATTTTCTTCTGAAAAGGCCTTTGTTGGAAGGGGCGGTTAGGAGGGTTGCGTTGGAAGCGAGGACGGGGCTCTCTCTTATTCATATAAATGAGCACCTCTTATCTTGAATTACTGTTCTTGGGTACTGTTTAATTTATGTCTATTATTCATATTCCTATGCTTTGATATCCCTTTGTAACTTTTCTAGACCTTATATAAACATAACAACTTATATACCTTCCTCAAGGTTTCCACCAGTTAAATACAACGTACTTTATTGTGTTTTCGTTAACTATTGCTATAATAAGTTTTTTTCTTACTGAATGAAGTAATCTACCCATACGAACAATGTTTATTGGATCATAGTATTCGTTTTGTAGATAGACTTGAACACCATATGGTGCATGATCTATTCCAGGACCGAATCTATAAACCAAGTAATCACAGCCGAACTTTAATCCTCTCCTAACAACAAATCCTCTTTCTCTAAGATCTTTATAAACAATATATAATTCATTGAATCTATTAACAAGTTCTTTAGCAATATTTCTTAATTTATCTATTGATATATTCGTATTACCAGCATTTACCACTAACTTGTGTTTTTCAAGAAGATAAATTGCTTCTATCAATGAAAGCTCCAGCGGAGCTTTGATATTTCTATTCTTAGGTTTTTGTACCCCTAGAAAAGATCCGTAGAAACCTTCCCAGTATAATTTATTTGCACATATGGGATCAGATACAATCACTCTATTATATAAGAGAGAGCCGTTGCAGACTTCATTATGTTCCATTATGTTATTAGTATCCTGTATAGTGCCAGATAGCGTAATTCTTCACCCATTGCCTTTAATAAATCTGCTACATTTTCCATAAATTCAATAGCGTCTTTTAAGACCATTAATGGTACTATTTGGTTCTGATACTTAGAATATATTGTAAATGTTAAATCTCTATATAGTTCGTCAGCCCTATTCTCGAGCTTTGATAAGCCTCTTATAGATATAAGGGCTTTTTTAGGATCGGTTTTTAACTTAATTAGTCCATCATATATACTTCTGTATTCTGATACTATTGTTGTAGCTAGTTCCTTAAGCATACTATATATTTCGTTATCCATTTGGTAACCTTTTATTCTGAATAAACTTAATCTATAAGTAGCTCCATCCATAAGTTGTATGAATTTCTCTATACTATTTGCAAGTGCTATATAGTTTTGTCTGTTTCTTAGTGTTTCGCCTAGTCTGATCAAGTATTCCATGAACATTATTCTATTCTCTTCGATCCTTGTCTTTGGAACATGTATTTTGTTATATATCTTTTCGAAATCTTTGTTTTCTTGTAGTCCATCAATTAGTTCTGTGAATACTTTTACTACTTCATCTGATTGTCTTAGTAAATTTACAAGGTTTTCGTGGATATGCATTTCTGCTAATGTATCGTTACTGTACTCAGCCATTTATCCTCCCTCGTATTCTATTTATCATGAGTTCGAGGTATATAAGGGATACCAATACGGTATATTATTGATTTTTAAAAGTATATATTCTTTAATTAATTAAAAGCAGACCTAACATATTACGGGTTCCGTGTTATGAAATTTATTGTTATAGATGCGTTAGCAAGAGCTGGCGGAGAAAGATATAGTACTCATGACGTAGTAGGTGCTGGACCACGTATTGTGGCTGGTATAATCTATGAAAAAGGGTTTAAAGTAGATCTTAAAGCATATGAAGCAGTATTAGATGATCCTTCTCTTCTAAAAAGGTATGACTACATATTAATATCGGCAATGTCTCAAGACAAGGGTGCCTTAGAGAGAATTATAAAAATAGCTAAAAAGAACAATCCTAAAAGCAAAATTGTTGTAGGTGGACCCATCAGCTTCGAGTACAAGGATATCTTGAAAAAGTATAGTGAAATTGATTATATAATCATAGGCGAAGCTGAAATACCCTTAACAAAGTTTCTCGAGGAAATAAATAGTGGTAATCCTAAATTCAAGGAAGTGCCTTCACTAGCCTTTAGAAATAATAATGAAGTATACTTAACTTCTCCTCCAGTACATACTCCACGTGAAATAATATCAATGAACAAGCCGTGGGTTTTCATAGAAAATTCGTATCCAAATTATAGAATCTATAGATATTATGTGGAAGTGGTCAGAGGATGTAGTAACTTCTATAGACCATTGCTTGTCGATGATAAGTATAAATGTGTTGAATGCATGGTTTGTAGAAATGCGCCACTAAAGTATAGATTAAAGTGTCCAGCTAATATACCGCCAGGATGTGGTTTTTGCAGCGTCCCTAATTTATTTGGTCCAGCTAGAACAAGATCAATAGATAATATCGTGGAGGAAATTAGTAGTTTAATTAAACATGGTGCACGACGAATAGTTTTGAGTGCTCCAGATTTTCTTGATTATGGTAGAGACTTATTAGTTTCACCAGACCCTCTGACAGATCCTTGTGAACCACTACCTAATCTGGAATATATACAAGAACTATTTGAAGCGATTAATGATTTAAAGACCAAAAGTAATCATAAAGTAGTCTTTATGATTGAGAACATTAAGGCATGTCTAGTTAATGAAGAAGTTGCAAAGCTCTTAGGAAAATATTTGTCTGGTACTACTATTCACATAGGCCTGGAGACAGCTGATTACGGATACAATCTAAAAGTCTTGGGAAAGCCTATTGGATTAAAAAGCGTCATTAAAGCAATAAAATTATTAAGAAAATATGGTTTACGTCCATACGTTTATATAATGTATGGGCTTCCATATATGAATAAGAAAACTTACTTGAAAACAATCAAGAGTATTAGGATTTTATCGAAACTCGGCGTTGAAAAGATCACATTATATAAATTTACACCTCTTCCCCATACAGCATTTGAGCACATCTCTCTTGGAATAGAGAAGTATAAGGGATTGATTAATAAGCTGAAGTATATGGTTAACAAATTCAATTATAGTCGGAAGAAAAAATCTTTGCTTGGAAAAAGAATTACAGTATTTTTATTGTTTTCTAGAGGAAAATACTATGGTTATCCATTCTATCATGGACCAACGGTTTTTGTTAAAGGTATTAAGAGCCCGAATTTCAGTGGTTGTTTAGCAGAAGTTGAAATCTATGATGTGGCGCCGAGATTTGTTTGGGGGAGATTTATTAGGATTATTGAGTGTTAGGAGTGATTATGCTTTCTCTAAGTTCTCTGAATTCATTTATGGTTTTATTTATTATTTCTACGGCATATTCATCTCCTTTTCTTTGCACAATATTTTGTGCATCGGTCAATAAGTCTATGATGTATGGTATGCTTACCATCTCTAGGTATAAGTTATAAGTTCTTATGTATTTCAAAGTGTTTGTATCAATATTTTCTAAATTGGTGTTTTTGTGTATTTCTATGAGTTTTCTTGTCTTATTCTTAATTTTTTCCAATCTCTTAAACATATTAGTTATCGTTGTTTGATCTTTGCTTACGAGGTTTTTTGTAGTTTTCAAGAATTCTATTACTTCTTCATACTCATTGACTAAATCTCTAAGACTTGAAAGATATTCATATATTTCGTTATATGTCATTTTCTAAATACCCCACAGTATGAAAATAGAAATAGTGGTTAATGTTTTCGTAGAGTAGCTATGCTATTGTCTGCGACTCCTTTTTCTTTTAATTCTTCAGGATAACAATATACTACATTTGTGTTAGTTTCTTCAATTATTATTGCTTTAAACAAGAATTTCTTTTTTCCGGCAACAACCACTTCTATTGTATCCCCTTCTTTTATGCCCAATAAGTTTGCTAAGTCCTTTGGTACCTTTGCGGTATTCTCTGGAAGGGATTCATCATATTTTATCCTTATTCTTTTTTCTTTGAGATACGTTTGTTTTCTCTTAAGTTCTGAAGCCGGGGGAATTATAGAGACTAGTTTTTTAATATCTACTTTCTTTGGTTGTTCTTGTGGCTGACTTTTTTCTTCTGTGGGGTGACTCATATTGAATATACACCTTACACTTTGATTTAGATAATATTGTTCCGATAAGTATTCTAATACCTACATAATAAATCGTATTATAATAGGTTATTAAGTATTCTTTATTTTATGTTGAATATGGAATATAACTACTTAAAATGTGAGAGTATTTCTTTAATAATTTCACCAATATGTATTCTCTTTTGTTCTCTAGTGTCTCTATATCTTATTGTGACAGTATTATCTTCTATTGATTGATAATCGACAGTAATTGCTAAGGGTATTCCTATCTCGTCTGCTCTAACGTATCTTTTACCAATGCTTCCTTCTTCATCGTAATATACGGTGATTCTGTTCGAGATTAGGATTTCTTTTATTTTCTTAGCTAGATTGATCATTTTTACATGTTCAGGTTTGGTTCCGGTTACCAATGGGAAAACAGCGACCATGTATGGCGCCACTCTATATGGTAATTTTAGTACTATTTTTTGATCACTAGTAATATGAAGACTATTCTCTAACACTACATAAAGTATTCTCTCTAAACCGAAAGAGGGCTCTACAACATGAGGTATAATCTTTTCTCCATGTACTAATACTTCCTCTTCTTTTACATAAAATGGCGATTCAGGTATTTTTACATCTTGAATAATGACGTATCCATTGTTTTCGAGTTCTGAGAGAAGATGCTCCTTGTCCATTTCTGAAAGTGCCTTCATCACCGAGGGGAATTTCTCTCCAGCTATTTCTTTAATCTTTGCCGGATTCGGTGCTATTTTCTTCTTTTTAACTTTCTTCGGTTTTTCGTATCTCTTAAAGAATGTTAGATCCGCTTTTGAGTATTCGATATGTCTTCTTAAATCATATGTTGTTCTATAACTATAACCTGCTACTTCGAACCATCCATATTTTTCCGTGAATACCTCTTGATCGAATGTCTGCTCTGAGTAGTGGGCTTTTTCCTCGGGTAGTTTCTCGACGAACCTAATCTTATTTATTGGTATTCCTATTTCTCTTAGGAATTTGTTTCCTATAGCCATCCAGTAAGCCATCCATGGATTTGTGACTATGTTTTCCTCGATTAATTCTATTGTAGTATATGTTTGTGTTTCTTCTTTTCCTTCTAACTTGTCTTTTGCTGTTAAAATGTTGAGTCTTTCATTTCTTAGTTCTTTTCTTTTTTCTAGTATGTTCATAACTTCTTCATATGATTTTTCTGGGTCAAAGAAGAATTCAAGCTCCATTATGGTAAATTCTCTTAATCTGAGAAGTCCTTGTCTAGGAGAGATCTCGTTTCTTCCGACTCTGCCTATTTGTGCTATACCAAGTGGTAGTTTGTTTCTAGCTATGTTTAATAAATTTTTAAAATTAATGAACATACCCTGTGCGGTTTCTGGTCTCAAATAAGCTTTTGTGCCTTTATACGGACCTATTTCTGTCTTAAATAATAAGAGGGCTGGTTTTGGTTTTGTTAGTTCTCCTCCGCATTCTGGGCATCTAATGTTGTGTTCATGTATTATCTTCCATAATTCCTCCATAGATAAGCCTTCTACTTTCTTATTAATAGCTTCTTCAATTAAATGATCTGCTCTATATACTCTTCCGCAGGACTTGCATTCAGTGATTGGATCTGTGAAATGATCTTCGTGTCCACTTGCTTTTAATACTATTCTAGGCGTAATAATGGGTGTTTCTATCTCTAAAACATTTACATCAACACTATGTATTAAGTGGTATCTCCACTCATTGATTATATTGTTTTTAATAGATAATCCAACAGGTCCAAAATCATAGAAACCTGCTACTCCTCCATATATCTCATATGCTGGCCAAAATATTCCCCTACGTTTTGCTAGATCGACAAGTATTTCATATTTTGATTTATTATTTCTTTCCACTACTATACACCATTCAAAACACATTATGCTCAGAAACTTATTTATTTTCATAACTTGTAATCGTATTAATAAAATTTATATTTACGTTATGTAAATTGCTTGTTAAAGAAAAGTTGTTGTGGTGATAAAAATAGTTACTTGGAAACACTTATTAAGCAATACGAAAGTTTTTGGATGTTGCAATGATGAACATTCAGATTATTTGATAATTGGTATACCACTTGAGATCTCAACAACTTACAAAACAGGTACAAGATTCGCCCCTAATCGAATAAGAGAAGCGTCATGTAATATTGAGTTCTTTTCACTACATACATGGTCTTCTCTAGAGAATATGTGTTTTAATGATCTTGGCGATGTAGTAATTTCGCCGGGTGACATAACTAGTTCCCTATATAATATAAAGACGATTATTGAAGGACTCCTAGAAGAATTTCCAACTAGTAAATACTTCTTTCTAGGAGGAGAGCACCTAGTAACTTACCCAATAGTTGAGGGTCTTGCTAATCACGAAAATATTGATACATTGGTCGTGTTTGATGCACATACTGATCTTAGATCTGAATATTTAGGTTCAAGAATTAACCATGCTACGGTTTTTAGACGTTTGCTCGAAAAATTTTCTTTCAATATATTGTACATAGGTGCAAGGGCAATATCATTAGACGAATTAAGCTTCATTAATGAGAATAGGGATAACATAAAACTCGTTGATCCACGCATACTTTATTCTGGACAAGTAGATCTCTCAGATATTTTAAAGAATTATGTTAACGGAAAGGAGATATATCTATCCATAGATATGGATGTATTTGATCCCAGTTATGCTCCTGGGGTATCTAATCCGGAACCTTTAGGTATTGATCCATTTATGTTTTTGAAGACTATGGAATACATTATTGAGGCCGCGAGTAAAATTGTTGGTATTGATATCGTAGAAGTAAATCCATTAGTTGATGTAAATGATATAACATCAGTTCTTGCTTCCAAGATCATATTCGAAATAGTAGCTTTAATGAACAGGAAAGACTCTGCTAATAAATAAACTATGTCATATTATGATGTAGTTTTGCTAGATAGCCTTGACTAGTCTATAGCTTCTTGCAACTTTATACACTATCTCGTACCCACAATATGGACAACGTACTCTTTGCTTACCATAAATAAGCATTTCTTCAGCATCAAATTCTTTTCCACAATAACCGCACTTGTATTTGACCAATACTATCACCTTGAAACCCAAATATGTATACCGGGATATAAATTTTTATAAATCTCTCTTAGAAAGAATAAAGTATAGTCGGATTAAAAAAAGGTATTATGGTTGGAAAAAGATATGGAAGAGGAATTTTCATCAATATATGGTGGATTACCTCCAGAGCTAGTTGAGCAATTAGAAAGAGAACAAGTTGTTATTAAGATAAGACTTGATCGCAGGAAATTTGGTAAAGAAGTAACTGTTATCGAGGGGCTTAATGGTAGTAAAGATGAATTAAAGCGGTTAGCTAAGAAACTTAAATCAAAGCTAGCAACTGGTGGAACAGTAAAGGATGGTAGAATAGAACTACAAGGGGATCATAGGCACCGTGTTAAGGAAATTTTGATTAACGAACTGGGATATCCTCCAGAAAATATAATGATAATAGATTAGCTTTTCTTAAACAATGACAAATTATAGTAGATTACTAGGTAATAGAAATAAAAAATAGTTTTTATTGTGATGGAAGCTCTATTCCAAGTTCTTTAGCTAGTTCTTTATATCTATTTCTTACAGTTACTTCGGTTACACCGGCTACATGTGCTATTTCTTTTTGCGTTCTTCTTTCTCCGGATAAGAGAGCTGCAATGTATACAGCTGCAGCTGCTAATCCTGCTGGGTCTTTTCCAGCTGTTACTCCGTGTTCTCTTGCTTGATGAAGTATTTCTGCGGCTTTCTTCATGACGGTTCCACTTAATCCGAGGGCATGAGCTATTCTTGGTATAAAGTCTATCGGATCGCTTGTTTGTACTTTGATATCCAGTTCTTTGAGTAGCAATCTATAGCATCTTGCAATATCCTTTCTGCTACTTTTTGTGTGTCTAGCTATTTCGTCTAGTGTTCTTGGAACTTTTAGCTCTCTACATGCTGCATAAATAGCTGCAGCTATTACACTTTCAATACTTCTTCCTCTAACTAGTCCTTTCTCGACGGCTCTCCTGTATATTCTTGCGGCTTCTTCTTTAACGTTTCTTGGAAGATGTAACAGATCAGATAATCTATCTAGTTCGTTCATTGCTTGAGCTAGGTTTCTCTCAATACTGCTCTGAATTCGTGATCTGGCTTGCCATCTTCTTAATTTCTGTATTTCAAGTCTCCGCCTTGGTTCTAATCTTTTACCTGTTGCATCCTTGTTTGAGTAATCTATTGCAGTAGCGAAACCTCGATCATGGACTGTGCTTGTGAGTGGTCCTCCGATTCTGCTTCTTCTTTCTCTTTCTTCTGGAGTGAAAGCTCTCCATTCTGGCCTTTCATCAATAACTCTTTCTTCGATCACTTCTCCCGTCAATAAACAGATGTATTCACCACGTTCTGGATCGTATATTATCTGGTCCTCGGGGCATTGTTGTTTTTCTTTATCAGAAGCATTATCTAAATACACGATTGATCACCAAAATCGGGATAGCTAATTTTAACTTGATTAGAACCCTTAAAAACTTTTCCATAAACATTTTATTACGGATAAAAAAGTGGAATATAATCTTTTATCAGTATGAATTTTTAAACATTACGAAACGTTGTCACCTAGCTCAAAAAATTTAAACCCATTATATTCTATATCATTTAACAGGGTTACAAATACTAAGTAGCCGGGTCGTCTAGCGGCCAAGGATGCGGGGCTTTGGACAGCGGGGTAATCCGCTGGAAGAACCCCCGTGACCGGGGTTCGAATCCCCGCCCGGCTACCATTCTATAAACCCTACATTACTAGAAACTACTTATTTTGGGTGCTAAGTATTGGGTGCAGAGTTAATTTATCAAAAAGATTCTTATCTGAAAGAAATTCAAGCGAAAGTTACTGGTGTTGATAAAAACGTTGTATATTTTGATAAAACCATATTTCATCCGCGAAGTGGCGGAGTAGATCACGATACTGGATGGATCATTTTTGGAAATAATAAGTGGAATGTTGTTAGTGTTGTTATAGATAGGGAGAGGAATGATGTTGCACATGTTCTTGATAACGAACCTGAGATCGAGCCAGGTGATATTGTTAAACAAGTGTTAAATTGGGATAGAAGATATAAGCTCATGAGACTTCATACTGCTGCTCATATTATTTCAGCTCTTATGTATGAAAAATATAATGCGCTTATTACTGGAGGTAATATTTCCTATGAGTATGCATATGATGACTATAGCTTGGATATAATGGATAAAAACATATTCTATGAAGTAGTAGAAGAAGCTAATAAGATCGTTGCAAAGGGTATTGAAGTGAAAATATATTGGTTACCTAGAGAAGAAGCCTTAAAGATACCTGGTGTAGTAAAATTGGCACATAAAATGCCGCCTGAACTAAAATATTTGAGAATAGTTGAAATCCCAGATGTAGATATTCAAGCAGATGGAGGTCCACATGTAAAGAATACGAGGGAAATAGGAGAAATAGTAATTCTAAAAGTCGTTAATAAGGGTAAAAAGAGAAAGAGATTGTACTATACAGTTAAGCCTTAGCTTCTCTTTGGTCTACGTATTTTCTAGTTATATGTACTGGATCTCTATGTGGTAGTATCCATTTATAAATGATCATTAATACTATAGCCATTATCAATGATGCCAATGAAGATAGTATTAGATCGTTTTTCGTACCGAGAACTACTGAAACTATTATTTCTCTTATGGCAATTACAAAACCTACTTCAGCTATTCCTACTAGATACATTTCTGGTCTTCTCCTACCAACAATTACGCTCCTTATTATTTCTGCGAAAATTATCAACATGAAAACATCGTTTATTGTGATTTGGAGCTCAGCTATGGTTGCTTCCTCGTAAGTCCATATATGGCTTAGATCTCGTACGATGATAATAGTTGTAAAAATAATAAGAAGAGTCATTACAGCAACAATTATAATATCAACTATTAAGATCAACAGTTTACCGTACTCCACTAAATAATGTATGAATCTATTATGCAAGAATCGACACCTAAGCTACACTAGTGTCCAAGGGTTCTAAATAATATAACTTTAAATTACTGGTTGATCAGAACGCTGAAGCATCATCATATATCAGACACTGGCGGTATCATCACATTTTATAAATATAATTCGTATTACTTTAACCCTTTTCCTAAATAAAGGTCACCAAAACAATACGTGAGTTCATTATCTTTTAAATCCTTATATTGTAGAATATTCCCTAACAAGAATCCTTTTATTATTGGTATTACATGCTTGAATGGTTAAACAATGGACAAACTATTCTATAGTATTCACCTCAAAGCGAGGATAGTGATGATATAGGCATGTAGTTTCTTGTTTACGGAATTAAGTGTTGCTCCTTTTGCGGTTTGAATTACGTCGAATTTTTATATAAAAATTATTCTTAGTCTCATTATAAGAGTGAATATAACTATCGAGTGGTGATCATTGATTTGTACTACACTGATAGGTTCATTCTTACTCCGGGTCCTACTGAGATCCCTGAAAGAATAAGGTTTGCTTTAGCTAGGAAACCTACAAACCCAGATCTTGATCCCGAGTTCCTAGAGCTCTATAATGATGTTAGGTATAAGATCAAAAGGTTGTTGAATGCGTTTAGAAGCGATGTATATGTGATGCTTGGAGAAGCAATGCTGGGGCTCGAGGCATCCATGGCTAATCTTATTGCTAAGGGTGAGAAAGTCCTAGTTATTGCGAATGGTGTGTTTGGAGAAGGTTTTGCTGACCTTGTAAAAATGTATGGAGGCATACCCATTATTCTTGAAGCTGATTGGAGAAGATCTGTAGATGTCAGTGAAGTTGAGAGAGCCTTAGAGAAGAATAAAGATATTTCTGCTGTAACATTAGTTCATTGTGACACTCCATCAGCTTTACTCAACAACATCAATGAAGTTGCCAAGATTGTCAAGGAGTTTGGAGCACTTCTGATTGTAGATGCTGTTTCGAGTATGGGTGGAGTAGAGATCGATGTTGATAAATATGGTATTGATATACTCCTAGGTGGTAGTCAGAAAGTATTAAATCTTCCTCCAGGTCTAACTATAATTACAATTAGTAAAGATGCATGGGAGAAAATTGAAAGAGTAAATTATCATGGCTTCTATTTAAATATAAAACTATGGAAAGACATGCTCGATTCTAAAGGCATATTCCCATATACTCTATCAGACTCCCTTATATACGCACTCAACGAGTCATTGAATATGCTTTTCGAGGAAGGGTTAGAGAACGTGTATAGAAGACATAGGCTAGCTCAACATGCATCATGGGCAGCGGCTGAAGCATTGGGCCTTAAACTCTATCCAGCATCAATATCTGATTCATCTCCTACTGTAACAGCTATCGAGGCACCCTCTGGAATAAATGAGGTCAAGTTGAGAGAAATAGCTTGGAAAAAGTATGGTGTTATGATCGCAGGGAGTTGGGGAAGACTGCAGGGAAAAGTGATTAGAATAGGACATATGGGAATACAAGCATCAAGAACTCATCTAATCATAGCTTATACGGCACTAGCGGCATCGCTTAAGAGTCTTGGGTTGGAAGTAAATGTTTCTAAAGCTATTGAAGCCATAGAATCTATCTATAAATAAACATATCCATGTACTTACTACGGTGTCGCTGACAAAAACAGCAAAGGATATGAGCATCATGAATTTAAATTAATGACCCATATATTTTATATCACGGTGTTCATGACAATTGTGGACAGCATTTATAGATGAGAGTGGCTACGAGGAGCTTCCTTCAAAGCGTAGTGCTAGTCGTAAGGCTTCTTTATTCATTGAGGCTTGCCTATTACTAAATGATAAGTCAATGAAGTTTCTCAAGGAAAAATATGAGGAGCTTCTCAATATGGTTTTTCTAAAACGGTTTACCATACGTGAACTGTTTTCTCTTTATGAAAAAGTAACGGGCAAGCCGCCTGAACTTAAGGCAGGCTATGTATCTGGTCTTGAAGGACCATTTATTATGCTGAAAAACATGCCTAAAGATAAACAAGAAAAATTCCGAGATACCGTGTTCGAGTTCATATCTAAGGCTATCAGGGATTCCAAGTGCGATATCATAGCCGTAGTCATTGATAAAAACAGGCTCAAAAAACTTATGGAGAAAACTGGAAGAATATATGATGTTAGATTATTGGCCATGGATTTTCTATTGACTAGGCTTGGATGGATACTTGAAAACAAAGGATTCAAAGATGCTATAGTGATACACGATAATACATATAGAAGGAACGATCTGAAGTACTTGCTCAAAGTACTCAAAATGCAGGGATACTATTATAATCCGAGACTCAAGAAAAAGCCCAGATACGACCTCATAGATGATATACAGTTCATGGAGTCGCATGAGTCTATATATTTACAATTCGCCGACCTCACTGCAAACATAGTATTCAAAGTCCGTTCGGGGAAGAATAAGAAATACTACTCAATAATAGCGGGTTCGCGGTGGTTTCGAGAATACATTTATCCGCATAGATAACTAGCTCCACAGCCAAAACGGGTTCAAAGTAAATCCATACAAAAGAATAGTTCTTGAAGGGGGCGGTTCACGACAATCCCCGCCCCCCGGCCCCCTCATAGTCAAACCAATGATCCTCGGGGACCCCAATGAAGTATTACCATGATATACTATATAGTATATATGGTATATATATCCTATATAGGCTTTTCCAGAAACTTAACGAAGATAATATATTATATCCGAAAAATCTTATAGTTACTCATTTATTATAAACGTAAATCTTTCTAGCGATCATGAATACCTGTTTTCGCTATTACTCCTGCTATGTGTTCTTGTTCTAGGCTTTCTATTATTTCGTCGATTACTTCGAGGGCTTCTTCTATGTATTTAGAAATGGCTACGCAGTCACGGATATACTTTATGATAGCCAGGCAGTCTACGTATGGATTGTTCAACGTGTTTCGCCTCTTATAACCGTTGTTTTCTTGTTCAACTCGTTGCAACCAGGCTTAAAACGGGGACGCTGGCGAAATTATTTACAAGTAAAGATTCATCTAGTATTATAAGCGGCCGTTTTACAAACGGGCTAAATATTCGAGACTATAAAATAACATCGTAACTATCCACGGCGGGACTGGAGCCGAGATCATGGATGCAACGTAAAGTATTGTTAAGAACTCAAGCCTCTTGATTCTTTTAGGTTTGCAATTCTCCGAGTGTATGTATGATGACGTTGGATTTATTATGAATATACTTAGGCTCGTGAGGTCAAGTAGCGATTATAGTATCTATAATGTATCTAGCTAAAATATAGAGAAAAAGAAACATTAAGGATCACAAGAGACGAGAGGCTACTAATACCAAGTCAACGAGAACTAGTAACCTTCATTAATTTACCTCAGAGTTGGGTATGTTGCTAGTAGAAACAGCATCAATAATACTAGGACCATTACCCGATATCCCTTAGCAAATAAACCTCGGATCCTTTCATTGTCTCGTATATTACAGTTGAGGCGCCTAAGGGAGGAACATATGCCCATTAACCTAGATACCTATAGTACTTGGGTTACTTATAGTTAGTTCGGGCACTGTTAACCACGAATAAGGTATTATTAATAAAATTATTTCGTTGATTGAGTTTTCTTATTTTTCAGCATGTCTATGTTTAATATAATGATCATAATTGATCCTAGAATTAAAAGGATTAAGGCCTCGATGTTTTGATACGATTTTGTATTTTCTAATGTTACATCAATTTTATTATCATATTGAAGAAGTGTATCATTAGTTGTTCTATTTATAATTGGTTGGGTACAACTTACAATTATAAATTCTCTTTTATTAGTCGCAAGATTATGTATGCTAGTAAGGTCGATAATGATATAAGATTTGTTATATATAATAGTTCCGTTATCTAAAAGCAATTTTGGAAAACCGCTTTTACATTTTATGATTAGTTTATCGTAATCATCAAGGAGACTATTGTGTAATATAATAC
>JAGHDU010000146.1 GCA_021159785.1 Staphylothermus sp.
AGTAGAGTCTGTAGAGGTAATTAATAAGAAAACATATGTATACGATGTAACTGTTGAAAAATATCATAATTTCATAGGTGGCATGATCCCAGTTATATATCATAATACTGTTACCTTACAACAGTTAACTAAGTGGAGCCAGGTAGATATAGCGATATATGTTGGATGCGGTGAAAGAGGAAACGAAATGGCCGATGCGCTTCATAGCTTTAGAAAACTAGTTGATCCTAGAACAGGGAAGCCATTAGTTGAGAGAAGCTTATTCATAGCCAATACAAGCAACATGCCTGTAGCTGCTAGAGAAACAAGCATTTTCCTAGGAGCTACTTTTGGCGAATACTTCAGAGATATGGGCTACAATGTACTAATGGTTGCTGATTCGACCAGTAGATGGGCTGAAGCTATGAGGGAAATAAGTGGCAGACTGGAAGAACTTCCAGGAGAAGAAGGTTACCCAGCATACTTGGGATCCAGGCTCGCAAGTTTCTATGAAAGAAGTGGCCATGTAGAAACACTCGGTAAACCTGAAAGATCAGGTAGTTTAACGATTATGGGTGCCGTGTCACCCCCAGGTGCTGATTTCAGCGAACCTGTTACACAAGCAACTCTGAGAATTGTAAGAGCATTTTATGCACTAGATGTTAACCTAGCTTATAGAAGACACTATCCAGCAATTAACTGGTTAATAAGCTATAGTCTATACGTTGACAATGTTACTGAGTGGTGGCATAAGGAAATAGACCCTAGCTGGAGATCCCTAAGAGAGAAAGGATTAGAAATACTTCAGAAAGAAGCCGAGTTAGAAGAACTAGTGAGACTAGTGGGTGCTGAAGCTCTACCTGAAGAAGACAAATTGATACTAGAAGTTGCTAGGATGATTAGAGAAGACTTCTTACAACAAAACGCCTTCCACGAAGTAGATACTTATTGTCCACCGAAAAAAGCCGTGTTAATGATGAAAGCAATAATGATGTTTTATGATTACGGCTTAAAAGCTCTTAGAAGAGGGATAACCGTAGAACAAATGAGACAATTAAAGAGTAGAGCCTTAATTGCCAGAATGAAAGAAATACCAAATACTGGTTTCGAACCGCATTTTGAAGAATTGTTTAAGAATATTGAGAAAGACTTCGAAGAACTAATGAGAGGTAGGTAGGGTATGCCTAGAATAAGCTTAGCTGTACGTGAGTCATCCAAGCTCGTAAAAGCACAAGGGAGTTTGTTAATCGCTGAACCAATGAGAGGCGTTAGCTATGGCGAAGTAGTTGAAATTGTACTAGGGACTAGAGAGACACGTCTAGGACAAGTAATAGATGTCGGCAAAGATGCTACAATTATCCAAGTTTTCGGAGGAGTAAGCGAAATAGATCTCAAGAATTCTTCTGTAAGATACAAGGGTGAAACACTGAAACTACCAGTAGGCATCGATATGCTAGGTAGAATATTTGATGGCTTAGGAAGACCTATCGATGAAGGCCCTCCAATAGTCCCAGAAGACTATCTCGACATAAATGGTGCCCCACTTAACCCAGCCTCTAGGCTCCCACCATCTGAATTCATAGAAACAGGTATATCAGCCATAGATGGTTTGAACAGCCTTGTACGTGGTCAGAAACTACCAATCTTCAGTGGATCCGGCTTGCCTCATAACAGAATAGCTGCTCAAATAGTAAGACAAGCACGTGTTAGAGGAAAAGAAGAAAAATTTGCAATAGTATTCGCCGCTATTGGTGTAAGCTACGATGACGCTATGTTTTTTATAGAAAACTTTAAGAAATACGGAGCGCTTGAAAACTCGGTAGCATTCATTAATACAGCCGACTCATCTGTCATTGAGAGAATAGCTATACCTAGAGTAGCACTTACAGCAGCAGAATTTCTTGCATGGAAACACGACATGCATGTCCTAGTCATACTAACTGATATGACTAATTATTGTGAAGCACTAAGAGAATTGAGTGCTGCCAGAGAAGAAGTACCAAGTAGACGTGGATACCCTGGATACATGTACACAGACTTAGCAACAATCTATGAGAGAGCAGGTCGTGTTGAAGGAAAGAAGGGAAGCGTAACCCAAATGCCTATACTCACAATGCCAGACGATGATATAACTCATCCAATCCCAGATTTAACAGGCTATATTACTGAAGGCCAACTTGTACTATCAAGACAGTTATGGCTTAAAGGAATTTATCCACCATTCGATATATTGATGAGCCTATCGAGATTAATGAAAGACGGAATAGGTTCTGGGAAAACCCGTGAAGACCATAGAGGTGTCTTCATGCAACTTTATGCAGCCTATGCTGAAGGTGTTAGACTGAGAGAGTTAGCAGTAGTTGTTGGTACAGAGGCATTGTCTGCTAGAGATAGAAGATATCTACAATTTGCCGATAAATTCGAAAGAGAATTCATTGGACAAGGAGAATATGAAAGAAGAACCATTGAGGAAACTCTTGATAAAGGATGGGAACTCCTAGCCATATTACCCGAGGAAGAATTGAAGCATGTTAAACTAGAGCATATTAGGAAATATCATCCAAAATACAGGAGTAAACAGGCTTAGAATTATTCATTAGTCTTTTTGAATACAATTTATTTTTGTAATCAATGTTTTCACTAAGAAGTATTTTGCAGTCATTTCTAATGATATTATAGCGTCTAATGCGTCTTCAACGTCTTTTCCTAATGCAAACACTCCGTGTCTAGGAACAATCACTATTTTTGAATAACGTGCTTTATCTGCGACATTTTTAGCTAGTTCTAAACTACCCGGTGGGGCTTCCGATGCTATTGAGACTTTACCCAAACTATAATTTGATTCAACTGTTCCAGTTTCCCACCATTTATCGAGGCCCGCATCCACAAGAGCAGTTGATAATGGAGCATGTGCATGTATGACCACTTTCACGTCTCTTCGATTTAAATATATTAGTCTATGTGCATTGACTTCTATACTAGGCTTATATGTACCCAAATATTCTCCAGTATCAATATTGTACACAACGAGGACCTCTGGTCTTAATAAATGCTTTGGATAACCACTTGGAGTGATTAATATCTCATTCTCGCTGATCCTAATACTTGCATTACCTCCTTTAGGGTTTGTTAACCCCATCTGTACAAGTAGTTTCATAGCTTCAATTAATAGCTCTGCTTTATCCATGTATTTTTCCCTCATAATTTTATTGTAGTGCCTATTTTTGCTTCTAATACTTTATTCCCTAAAACACCTTTCACACGTTTAATAAAGGATAAGCCACTACAATGTAGAGGAATTATTTTTTCTGGGTTTATCTTGATTAATTCTTGTAAAGTGTTTTCTGTATAGGTTTCCAAAGCGTTTTCGAGATGTAATCCTCCTATTAATGCGTATATTTTCTTGTTTCTAAATCTTTTCTTAATAACGCTGATTGTTTTTCTTAAACCTGGATGCATGCAGCCAGAAAAAACGATCAAACCTTTAGGAGTATCTATTATGAGAAAATGCTCCCATGGAGGACCATATACTGGTGGAGTTACATATATTTGTGACCATGGATTTAGCCAATCCAAGACCTCTATGGGGACTAAACCATTGTTTTTAACTATTCTACCTATGCTTTTCATGGAATCAAATGGTATTAGTACTTTTAAGAAAGGAGAACTCCATCCTAATGCATTTATTCCACCAATATGGGATGAATGGATATGTGATATAACAGCACCATCCAATAATTCTAGATCAATACCTATTTTCTCAGCGTTCTTCTGGAGAGACTCACTATCTGGACCAAGATCGAATAATATATAATTATCCTTTGTTTCTATGAAAACTGCTAGTCCACGTTTAAGAACGTATTTTTCATTGTCACCATATCTATCAACAATTACTGTAATTTTTATCATCGAATGCACCTATTTTTATTCGACTTTTATTCCAAATAATATATTTGGATATTTAAAAACGAGTACTATCTAAACGGAAACCCTTTAACTCATTAAAGTACAAGAGGGTTCTCATGAAGTGAAAGTAGGAGTATTGTTTACAGGGGGTAAGGACTCTACATATGCTTTGCACATTGCTTATCTTCAAGGTTTCGATGTAGAAGTCTTACTTAGTATTATACCTCATTATGAATATTCTATGCTATACCAGAGACCTGTTTTTGATTTACTGAAACTGCAAGCCCAGAGTATGAAGATACCACTTCTTAGTATTGGTTTAAGAGAAAGAGGAAATGAATTGCACGCGCTTTACAAACTATTATTAGATGCAAAGAAATTTTTCAATATAAAAGGTGTTTTTAGCGGTGCTTTGTTAAGTGATTATCAAAGAATGAGATATTCCATTGTTGCTGAGAAGCTTGGGTTAAAAACATATAATCCTTTATGGAGAATTGATCAGAAAAGATATATGTTGGAATTAGTGGAAAATGGTATAGAGTTCATAATACTTTCAATAAATACTTATGGAATACCACTGAGTTTTCTCGGTAAAAAAATAGAGTTAAAAGATATCTATGAATTACTTGATCGTTCTAAGAAATATGGGTTTAATCCTGCTTTTGAGGGGGGAGAATGCGAAACTTTTGTAGTTAATGCGCCTCTTTTTAAGAAAGAAATTTTTGTTAAAGGGAAACCTGTACGTGTTTCTCAGTTTGAAGGCTATTTGAAGATCGAGAAATATGGGTTTATGGGTTGAACCTCTTTTGAAAAAATTGTTTATTTTGCTAGCAGTTTTTCTTCTGTTCTTACTATTTATTTTTGAGAGAGGTAATTAACTAGTACATTTGTTAAATGCTCTGGTTTTGTATACCATTTGTCATATTTGTAGTCTTTGCCTTCTATGGTTACTATTACGTATTCGCCTTGATCTTTCACTAATGCATAGATTTTGTTTTCTTTTACAATGGCGAATACGCTAGGACTTTTATCCATTAACTTGTATCCTTTAAGTCTCTGTAGTAGCTGGAGTTTTAATTGCTTTATGTATTCACTCATATCATTCACACCTCGTATAAACATTGGAACTATTGGTAGAAATTATTTTTATCCCTTAAAAAATATAATGAACACCCGCTCAATCACTAATCTATAATTTTCTTAATATGTTGTGCCTAGTAAAGCGTATCGATCAGCGGTCTTGTTTCCACATGTTTTCTTGGTCTTAGGATCTGGTAATTGTATTGGTGATTCAATTATTTCTCCTAGTACTTGTTTCCCAGTTAATTCCTCGAGTTCCTCAGCACATTCCATGCTTCCATCCCATGGTACTATTATTAATCCTTTCTTACCATATGCTTCTGAGGGGTTATCTGTTATGATCGTCATTTTTCTCAAATGTTCCAAAGCTTTTTCATAGAGGTATTTGTTTATTTCTTTCCATAATTGTTCTAGTGTATTAACTAGTTCTTCGAGTTTAACCGTTGTTTTTGGTGCTCTATCTCTTCTTGCAATAGTTACTGTTTTATTTTCAACTTCTTTCCTACCTACTTCAATTCTGGTAGGTACGCCTTTCATTTCCCAGAAATAATATTTCCAGCCAGGTGTATGTTCTGGATCCCAGTCTGTGTAGTACCTAATATTGTTATCTCGCAGAATCTGCTCTATTTTATTGGTATATTTCCTTATTTCTTCTTCCTCTCCTTTCCGTGCAATAGGAACAATTGCTACTTGTATAGGTGCTATTTTTGGAGGAAAGAAGAGCCCCCGTTTGTCCCCATGAATACTTATTACTGCGCCAAGAGTTCGTTCGCTGATACCGTAACAAGTCTGATACACGTATTTAACTTTTCCATCACTATCCATAAACTTTATATCAAAAGCCCTGGCGAATTTTTGTCCCAAATTGATAACCGACCCTAACTCTAATCCTTTACCGTCCGGCATAGCTGTAATGAAATCATAGTTATATTCTGCGCCAGCAAATGTATCCCATGGCGGTGTTTTCACTATATAGTATGGAAGAAGTAGTTCGTCAAAGAATTTCTTGTAAATACCTATTGCTTCAGTTATTTGTCTCTCGGCTTCTTCCATTGCGGGGTGTGCCGTATGAGCTTCTATGAATCCCATAATTTCTCTTACTCTAAGTATTGGATGGGTCATTTTTGTCTCGTATCTAAATACATTGACTATTTGGTACATTTTGATGGGGAGATCTTTTCTTCCTTTTATCCAGAGACTCCACATATAATACATTACTGTTTCACTTGTAGGACGCACTAGTAATCTTTCGTTAAACTTCTTGGTCATAGTACCTTCAACAACAAATGTTTCACCGCCAAAACCCTTGAGAAAATCTTTTTCTTTGGAAAATATTGATTCTGGAATCATTGTTGGGAAATATGCTTCTTCATGTCCTGTTTCTTCAAGTAATTTGATCATTATTTTTTGTATGAGTCTTAGCGCCTTTAATCCATAAGGCATCCAAACATTCATACCTTTGACGGGGTATCTTATGTCAACAATTTTCGCTTGTTTAAGTATTTCATGATACCATTCCGAAAAATTAATGTATTTGTCTAGGTTAAATCTCTCTAAACTCATGTTATTATTCACCGTGTGTTCATAATTTTATCGTTTAACCTTCTTATTTAGTATTCTTTTAGGTTTTAATTAAATAGCCATTATAATAAATCTTTTTCTCCATTAATAGCTTTACAATTTCATCATCGATTTTTACGATGTATTCATGTAATTACTCTATTATGATCTGCTTTATTACAT
>JAGHDU010000193.1 GCA_021159785.1 Staphylothermus sp.
AGATAGTAATAAGAATCGATCTTGAGAATATTAGGTATATATTAAGAATTGCATACAGAGATAATTTATTTAAATGTTATTTAAGGAAAGAAGGAGATGGGGCCTCGGAAGCAGAGATGTTTTCTTATAACTATGTGGGTAGAGGAGGTAGAGTAGTAGCTTCTGAGTTTGAAAAGTTCAAATTCTATAGATTCGTCGTTAAGGATAAATTTAGTGTTAAGGATTCTAGGTTTTTGCTCCCTCCTCACGGAGATAATCTATTGAGCATTCTCTTAACTAATAAACAACTTCGAAAACTTGTTAGCGGCATTCTTAGTGAATATGGTTTTAGACTTGTCCTTAAGCCTATTGAAGATAAGATTGAGTTTGAGAAAGAGTATGAGGAGATTGTTATCTCATACCCGTATTCGTTGCTTTCAGATACTTTGCAGAGAATAATTTTTCATCTGGTCGCTATTGAGTCAAATAAAGACTCGATAATAGCGTTTGAAGAGCCTGAAGCTCACGCTTTTCCATATTATACTAAGTTCTTAGCAGAAAGAATAGCGCTTGACCAGAACAATAATCAATACTTTATATCAACTCATAACCCTTACTTCCTTTTATCAGTTATTGAAAAATGCCCACTGGATGAATTAGCAGTATTCATTACATACTACCAAGACTATCAAACAAGAATTAAACAGTTAACCAGCGAAGAAATCGAGAAAATCCTTGACCTTGGCCCTGACGTATTCTTTAACATAGAGTCGTTTATTGAGGGAAATAAATGATACTGATAGAATGCAATCCAGACGAAGTTTTAGTAAGGATCCTTTTAGGATCAAGAAGTATTGAACACTGTGGTAACAAATCTGGAATCTGTAAAAACTATCACGGAAATATCGGGACTCTATAGGATTAGTAGATTATGACCCAGGTAGTGTTCAGCCGAGATATATTAAGGAATTATTGACACAGGGCGGACCAAAAAGAATAGATGATATCACTATACTTTATGATCCGAGAAGAAATAACTACATAATAATGCTATATCCCCGTCTTGAGGAATGGATCATAAAAATAGCGAAGCAATCAGGTATAAAATTAAGTAAGTACAATTTACCTAGTGATGGAAACAAGCTACATAGAGAAATCAATGCTCGATTACATAACTTCGAGAAATTTTTAGTAGAGTTAACAGAGAAAAGCAAAGAACTTAATTTATTACGTGAAATCCTAAAAAGACCTCGCGACTTCATGTTATGAATGATTAAAAATAAGTTGGAATTATAATTGAATTTTATTTTGAACAAGACCCAGTTTCTCCCAGTGTATAAGATCTTTTGAACGAGCAAGTGCTAATCTAGCATTTCTACCATTATAGGCTGTATAAGTCATATAATATATATTATTGACAACTACTATTCTTGGATCCTCGCATCTACCACTCATTTCCTCTGCTAGAGTCGGGTAGAGGATCATCTTGTGTGTTTTATTAAAATGTATTTCATCCCTACTAATAGCTAGCATGGTTATAGATGTTCCATGAAACCTGTACTGTGCTCGATAAAACATGTAGAAGGTATTATTTACGTAAAGAACAGCTGGATTATAAGTAGCTGCAGCATCAAGCCACTCAGGCCCCGGCAAGAGTACCGGGTAGGGATTTTTACAAAAACTAATCTTGTTATTGAAAAGCTTGTTTCCCCAATGCTCGTTGTATTCGTGGGTGTTGTTGATATTTTCCCTATAAGGGAATAGTTGTAGAACGATATAGTTGATACAAATATCACGAATAGAATTACTAGGAACAATAATGTCTTATTTCCTAGTTTTTTGGACATTGATAAAACCTTGATACTGATATGTGTATTTTAAAACATATATATGGATTACACTATGTATGATCCCACTAGTATTGTTAAGAAACTTGTTAGTGGGACAGTTATGTTATCGTCTATTATGTTTGTTACTTCAAAGTGTTCTACAATACTTGCTAATAAACCAGCTAATGCTCCTACATTACCTAGTGCAATGTATCCTAGGGGAATCGTTACTGCTGCCATCGCTAAGTTGCCTATCCATGACTTTGTCCTCTTGTTGTACATCATGTTTCTAATTATTCCAGTGACTCCGTCCCCAAATGCCATGAATGATACTGGTATCACACCGTACCACCAGTTCTTAAATATTAGCCATCCAAGACTGATTACTAAGCCCCACGTGATGCAGAAGTGTACTTCGTACATGTTGTCTTCTGTCTGGAACCAATCCATTAATTTATTCTTCTTGTGGGGTAGGTAAGTCGCTATTGCAAGAACTGTTGCTAGAACACCTGGGTATAGGGGTGTCGTGAAAAGATATGGTACTAGGAAAGCTGCTACGCCTCCAGCGAGGATATGGATGATCTTCCTATTGTAATATACAGCTTTAATATGCGTCATACCTCGTTTTCTCATAACATTGTATGTCCAACGAGTAAGTGGTTGCACAACAAAAAGAACCCATAAGAATAATAAGCCTGCCCATAAACCCTCCATGACTAAGTCCATGACGTACACCAAAAGCACATTGTAAGTATGTCAATGGTATATCTGTATAGAAAGGGTTTATAAAGAGTGCGAAAACAATCTTCGTATTATGAAGTAATAAAACTACTTATTTTATTGGAATGAACAATTTGTTCTGATATATCCCTATTTTCTATGTATACATGGTGGAAAACTGACCCATCCATTGTTGTTACAGTTGCTTCTCCACCTATAGTTCCTTCTACGTGTAGACACGTATAGTACTCTAGGTTCTCACCTACATCTCTAGGAGCCAGCACAAATATCCTCTTACTAGTATCATACGGATTGCTCTGATATTCATCTGCAGTACCCATAAATACTTCCAACCCAATAACATCGGGTTCCCCACTCATGTTTATCGAGTTGAAGTATACTCCTTCCAAACTAACCTTATCCCCTACATAATCCTCGGGGTTCTCAGCTACTTTATAGAAGTCGTTGTTTGTCCAAGTCTTAGTTTCTCCGATATTTACCTCTATGCTACCATCTTTAATTGTTATTGCATCCGGGAATAAGAATAAGTATGCTCCGAACATTCCAAGTAGAACTATTCCTATTACAATTATTTCTTTCAACATATTAATTTCTCCGCAGTTTAAAAATAAACCAGCGGTTCAACCTATATGGATACTACTTATTAAACACTTGTATTTCCTACAGTGTTTGATTCTGTGTATTTTGCGGGTAAAGAGTATTAAAAATTGGTGTTATAGATTAGTATTATTTTGGATGATGAAGGCCGTACTCCCAGATACGTGAAGAAACCTTTAAGTTCTGACAACTTCTTGTTTAATAAATAAAGTCTACAATAGTGGCTGTTTCGAGGAAATTATGATGAGGAACTATAAGTATTTACTGGCGTTACTTGGAACGGCTGTTTTCTGGGGAAGCAGTTTCCCTGCTATAAAGTATTTGATGAATGTTATTAGTGAGTATTCTTATACATGGGTGCGTGGATTATTTTCAATAATTTTCCTAACACCCTATATCATATGGTTTGCCACTAGGAAAGATATTGGTTCTAGGTGTATTAAGGGGGGATTACTTGCGGGTATATTCTACTCTCTTGGACTCTGGCTACAAGCATGGGGCACTAGATACACTACAGCTAGCAATTCAGCGTTCATAACTGGTTTAAACGTATTATTCGTCCATATTTTCACCGCGATACTATATAAAAGGTACTCCAAGGAGCTACTGGTGAGCCTAGTAACCAGCGTACTTGGATTATACCTCTTAACAATGCCCACGGGCCTCATTCATTCCCCTCTTAGTAGACTCGGTGATTTTCTGGTCCTGTTAGGAGCGGTTATGTGGGCTCTCCAAGTACTCACAGTAGATAAGTACGCTGAATGCGATCCATTCATATTCATATACTTTATGTTCCTACCAACACTCATTTATGCAACACCCGATATCCTAAACAACAATGTCCACTGCATATTCATGAACTGGGAAGCCGTAATACTCCTAATATACTTGGCTCTAGTATGCAATATCGGTGCATTCTCACTACAAGTATATGGACAGAAAAGAATCAAGCCAGAAGTAACAGCCATAATATTCCTACTAGAACCAGTCTTCGCCTCAATCTTCGCCTACTTCACATTAGGAGAAACAATGACACCACAACAGATACTCGGAGCAGGACTAATACTCTTATCAATGTATACAGCTTCAAAACACATGTATAAATAAACCTTATTAAGAAACATAATGATCAACAGGATCCTCGACAAAAAGGTGTAAGGGTTTTGGAAACAACCCACCTCGTATCAAGATTAGTTGAGGACTTGAAGATAATTAGTGAACTAGATGATGGGTTACCGTTATTTGGATTGCTTCTTGCCTTGTTGTTTTCTACACTATGGCCTCTAGACCTTGTTGTTCTCCTTGTATTAGGTGTTTATTTGTATTATAGAGCTGGTATCGCTCCCTTAACACATAGTATAGTGATTGTTTATGCTTTACTCTCCTTCACGAACCATTATTTAGTTGGCTTTGTTTTACTATCACTGTATCTAACGGTATCAATGATTTATTCGAGAAAATACTTATTACTCGTTGGCAGCGTCTTCCTCTATACTATAACGTTCATGGTATTGGGATCTACTCATTACATAGCATCATATTATTCAGTTCTAGTAATGTATTTATCTGGAAAAGGACATGAAGCACTGGGGATTCACCTAGTATTATTACAAGTATTAGCACTCTATACAATCTTGCATATACCACTATTTAGAGCATCAAGAATTGGTGGATATTTCATAGAAAACCCTGGAGCATACCCAGTAATACAGTTCATGTTACTACTCATATATGCAGCCATACTATTGGTTATGGGAAATGAATACTTAGCTAACAAAGTAGCAGAACTAGCATATTATAGCCTCGTACTAGGAGTTATTCTCTCCCTAAAACAAGTAGTATCTGAAAAAGAAGCTGAAGAGAAAGAGGAGAAACCCGCTAACTAAGGGATAAACCCGGTATTATTGAGTATAGTCTCCAAAGACCCATACCAATGAGCGAAACCAATAACAAGACCCTGATCCTCCAACTAACCCTGCTCAACCCCTGTGCTGCTAAGACAACTAGGGGTGTATTCAGTAATAGTCTATACGTTATCACTTTCCAAGGCAAAAACGCAGGCAACAATGATAAAACAACTGCGAGGCCAGGAATACTTAGTCCCAACAAGTCTAGTCCTAGTAATGAAATAATATAGAACAACGGATTATCGAGCGAACCACCCGTATAAATTGTTATGTACCAGTGGAGACTATCAATAAAGTTCATACGTGCAGGAGGAATAGCAGTTCTCGCAACAACTGCTACAGAAAACATATTGAACAAGAACTGTTTAGCAAGATCAACTGCGTAACAAAATATTATGAAGTATAATAGGGCTTTGTCCCTCCAACTAATCCCTCCTTTGCTAATAAGCTTTCTCAACATTCTCAAAGCAACGTATGCGGTTAATACGAATATGTATTGTGTCCATGTCCACTCATGAATAAACATAACCAACCAGAACAAGAAAAGACCTGCGAAGAAACCTCTCTTTGAACTACTCATGATTAAATAAATTGATATGAAAACAAGGCTAATAGCAAACAAATTAGCTTGAAACCCACCATAGATAAAGGATAAGAACATAGGGGAGAAAGGAGTTATTAATGCTGTTAATTCTGCTGTTTTTCTATCAGCCCATCTAAGTGCTAGTAGATACGATGAAAACGTATAGAGTGATAACGTGATAACATTATGATACACAGCTATGATCTTAGGATCAATTCTTGTTATGAACCATATACTGTATAAAAAGAGTAGATACAACGGCCTATCTGAGCGAGCATATAATACAGAGAAATCACCACTAATCATTTGTCTTAGCCAATTATAATAAAAGACCCAGTCAGTATTTACAGGTATATTCTCCGGGTTTAGTGTCGGGATATACGGTAATATGCTGATGACTAGGGATAATACTAGGCCGATGACCAAATAAATTGATATTATTGAACTTGGACTAGAATCAGTTAATTGCATACTGTGGCCTCTAAGTCTCTCCCAAAGCCGCAATACATGCATATATATTCTCTTAGCTAGGTTGGGCAACAAACTTGTTTCATACAGTACTCTTAGTGCACCATAGATAATCATGATATATAGTATGAGTGGAATAGCGAACCATAGATAATACGATAT
>JAGHDU010000213.1 GCA_021159785.1 Staphylothermus sp.
CAATATGATGAAATGTCTAGGAAATAAATTGTTTATGTGAAGAAAAATTACAACGTAGCAGAAAAGTATTTGGAGAATCTTCAGTTAGGGAAAAAGTTGTTCTAAGATTATATTGAGTATTCATGTTGTTAATACTATCTAGATTCATTTCGTTGTTTCAATTGTTTTGGTTAGAGGGAATATGATTAATCTTCAATGGTTGTTTTCTCGAATGAGAACATGGCTAGTATTGTAAATATTGTTGTGAATAATATTAATATTATTAAGCTAGTTACTGGGTTCATGAATTCAAGACTAGCTTTTACTCCTGCAAGCCAGTACCTCGTTCCATAGACACAGTATGTCAGTGGATTTATAATTGCAATAACTTTCATCCAGTCAGGCATGGTATTTATTGGATAAAACACACCGCTCATGAACATTAATGGCATAGTCAGCAGGTTTACGATCATTTGGAATCCCTCCATGCTACTAAATTTGAGAGATATTGCTACACCCAATCCAGTGAATCCAAGAGACATCATGAATATATATAATAGTGCAATTGGTATACCCAATAGATTTATTTGATTAGTTATGAGAAGTGCAAGTAGTATAATTATTAGTGATTGCACTGTGTTTATAATTGAGTCTCCAATTATTCTCCCGAGTATAATAGTTTTGCGGCTAGCAGGAGCTACTAGGGTTTCTTTAAGGAAACCAAATTGTTTATCCCAAATGACACTTATCCCGGATATAAAGCTACCAATAAACGCTGTCATTGCAACCATACCTGTTATTAGAAAAGTTATATAGTCCACGCCTCCGAAGATTTCTGTAAAGTATTTAGATATTATACTCCTTATAATGGATGGATCGATATATTTTGAGATCGTAGAGATGTCAATAGTGGATGGTAGTTCAATATTTTGAGCACTAAATACCGCACCAAATCCTAGGCCGAGAAATATTATCCATAATAGTGGTTGTATGATAATAGATATAATTCGTGATCTTGAAACAGCCCATCTCTTTAGCTGTCTGTAGATTAAGGCAATTAAAGCGTCTAGATCCCTGCTCATCTAGATCTCCTCCTCCTAAGTGGTAATCTCTGAATAATTGATGATGTTTCTTCCGAAGACTCTCTTAATTCTCTACCTGTAAGATGTAGGAATACTTCATTGAGCGTAGGTCTTCTATAACTTACTTCGCGAATCCCTATATTATTCGTTAGTGCTATCTTAAAAATTTCGGGTAAATATCTTGGTGCATTATCTACGAGTAACTCAATTCTATTATTGCCTATAACGTGGCAGTCTTTTGCAAAAATTAGTTTTTTGCAGAATTCTTTGGCATTTCCCTCTAAAGTCAAGTATATAACATCTTTGCCGAGCATAGCCTTCAACTGCTCAACGGTTCCTAAGGCAATGATCTTACCATGATCCATTATAGCTATTCTATCTGCGAGTTCTTCGGCTTCATCCATGTAATGTGTTGTCAAGAGTATTGTCATGTCGTGTTCCTTCTTTAACATACGTATATAGTCCCATATCTTAGCCCTGGATTGAGGATCTAATCCTATAGTAGGTTCGTCTAAGATCAGTAATTCTGGTTCATGAAGTAGAGATCTAGCTATCTCCAATCTACGCCTCATACCACCACTAAAATACCTAACCTGCTTATGTGCATATTCTTTTAAATCAACGAATTCAAGCAACTTCATGATCTTCTCATGTAGCTCTCTACCCCTCAGTCCATATAGTCTGCCATGAATATACATATTATCATAAGCTGTTAATTGATTATCTAAACTAGGGTCTTGGAATACAATACCAATTTTCTCTCTAACTTTATTGGGATCCTTTGTGACGTCATACTTTCCTACAAACACTCTTCCAGAAGTAGGTCTCAATAGCGTAGCTATAATATGGATTGTTGTTGTTTTACCAGCACCATTAGGACCTAATAATGCAAATATTTCTCCTCTTTTGATAGTAAATGATATACCATCTACAGCTACGATGTCCTTGAACTTCTTAACAAGATTTTCAACAACAACAATTTCATCCACGGTCATCTTCTCTCACCAGATCCTCGATCTCTGTTAAAAAAGTGTTAATAGCATGTCGTACTCTAGATAACTTATTATTATCTAGGCGGTCTAATTGTTCGAATAATAATCGTAAATCCTTTAACAAATCAAAAAATCCAATATTTATTGCAAGTCTAATCTTCTCTTCATGCCTCTTAGCCTCCTCGAGCAAATCACTATTTTCTCTTAAAAAATCTAATCCCTTCTCAGTAATACGATAAACAACGTATCTTTTTGAATCAGAATATCTTTCTTTGGCTTCAACAAATCCTTTTTTCATAAGTTCTTTTAAAACAGGATAAATCATTGAAGGACTAGGTTCAAAACCGTATCTCTTCTTAATTAGTTCAATGAAACCATAACCATGTAATTCATGCTTTCTTAGCTCATCTAAAATAAGTATCTCAACATACTGCTTAACCAATTTCTTGATCCTAAAATTCACTATCCTTCAGCTCCTTACCGGAATATATCATATGATATATCCTTAGATATATCGCAGGATATAAATTTTCCGTATTCCTAGGTATTAGATTCTTAATAACTCAATTAGGTAAACCAACTTTCAAGGTTATAAGTCATACTTTAAAGACCCCTTGACTACTGTATCATTATAAATAACAATAGGAAAAGAAAGAACTTGTATCAGTATATAGCAAGGGCACGCATAAAATCTTAATATAGTGCTCAATCAAGTTGGACCTTATGATAACTTTATCTATGTAAAATATGAATTTTCTCCAAGTTGATAGTTACGAAGAAATGGCTGAGAAGCTAATTGAGAGATCAGAAATGCTTTAAGGGTTATTACCTGTATATTCTCATGGGTGGTAATGTGCCTACTGTAATAATTGAGGGTCCTCCAATAAGTATTGATAAGAAAAGGGAGCTTGTAAAGAAAATAACAAAGATCATATCAGAGATCTACGGTATTAAACATATAACAATAATTATTAAGGAGAATTCTCCGGAAAACGTTGGCGTAAATGGAGATCTATTAATTGATCGTAAGAGGAGTAACTAAAATATATAAACATCTTAGCCATAGGGTTTGTTTTATTACCGATATACTCATAAATTTATTCTTCTGCAAATCGCATGAGAGTGAATACCATGTAATGTCTTGGTTTAATCATATGTGATATGTATTCTAAAGTCAAGAGAAAAATTTCTCTATATTAAAATAGTATGCTATTTATTCGTGTACCTATATATTTCTTCCACGAGGTGAATTCGTTTTGGAGAGATTCTATGTCTCTATTGCTGCTGTAAGTGAAGAACCTGCACCTCTACTTAAGGATAACTCTAAGTGTTTTATAGAGAAACTTATACCGTATAGGGATAGGATAGTTTTTCTACTTGGAGGTTATTGGGGATTAATGAAATATATTGCTGATTATGCACTGGAAAAAGGTTTTACAGTGGTATTTATCCTTCCATCTAATCCGCCTACTATGCCGCCAAATACGAAGAATAGTGTGATTATTCAGACTGATCTAGGTTTTCAATCTAGGAGCACAGTGATGTGTAAGTCAGGCGATGTATTAGTGGCTATGGGTGGTAGAATTGGTTCTCTCTTGGAGATTCTTTTAGCATATGATTATGCTAAACCTGTTATAGTAGTTAAATCTGGGTATGAAACAGATAAGATCCCAGCATGTTTTGGTGAACATATAGATGCTAGAAGGAAAGCAAGAATAGTTATGGTTGAAAATGGTTGTGCTGCAGCTGAGAAAGTGATTAACATTATGAATGAACGGGAGTTATTAAAAGAGAAGATCTGTGTTTAACCTGATACATTTATCTGGGCAATGTACTCTTTGTTCCCTATTTTTACTCTATATCCATTTCCTGGGATTTCTTCAACAGTTACCTTTTGATCTTTTCCTCCGATGCTAACAACCAATTCTGCTTTGAAAGCTATTCCTACGAGTCCAAGTATTCTAGAAAGTTCTGGCAAGTCTCTGAAAATATCATATTTCTTTAGTCTTTCTTTCTTGTATTCATTGAACATTAGTACTGCGGCAGTTATTATGCTAACAAGCTGTGGATCATGTATTTGTTTTTGAGTTGTTTTTTCAATAATTCTAAACTCTTTAGGTCTAGGTTGTTCTTCTTTGATCTCTGTTTTTTCTAATTCTTTTCCCGTTTTTTCACGTATATAGACGTACCTTAGTCCATATAGAATGATTACTAAAACAGCTAGTACTCCAAATACCGTTAGTACACCAATGACTGTTACAGTTAGACCGTTTATTATCGTTGACAAATCCATAATTACCCACCTAGTATTGATAAGAATACACCAGCCACTACAGCTGTTCCTATAACTCCGGCAACATTAGGGCCCATGGCATGCATTAATAAATAATTCTCAGGGTCCTCTTGTTGTGCAAGTCTCTGCACGACTCTTGCACTCATAGGTACGGCTGAAACACCTGCAGCGCCTATCATTGGATTTATCTTTTCCTTTAAGAACATATTCATCAATTTAGCGAATAGTACTCCACCAGCAGTTGCAGATGCAAATGCAACAACACCGAGACCCAAGACAAGTAATGTCTTGTATGTTAGGAAGCTTTCTGCCCGCATAGTAGAACCTATTCCTAGTCCTAAGAATATCGTCACTATATTCATTAATTCCTCGCTCGCTGCTTTTCTCAATCTCTCAACTACGCCAGATTCTCTAAACAAATTGCCGATCATGATCATTCCAACGAGTGGAGCTGCGCTTGGGACGAGTAATCCTATTACAATCATTGACAATATAGGAAACAAGATCTTTTCCTTCTTGGAAACGGGTCTAAGTTGTCTCATTCTTATTCTTCTTTCCTCCTTAGTAGTTAATGCCTTGATCACTGGTGGTTGTATAAGGGGAACCAAGCTCATGTAGCTATAGGCAGCTACTGCTGTGGCAGCCAAGAGGTTTGGAGCTAGTTTAATGGTTAGATAAATTGTTGTTGGACCATCGGCACCTCCTATTATTCCTATACTTGCAGCTTCCTTTAGATTGTATCCAAGTAATAATGCTGATAACATTGCTACAAAGACTCCTATTTGTGCAGCTGCTCCTAATAATAGGCTCTTTGGGTTCGCGATCATTGGTCCGAAGTCAGTCATTGCACCTAATCCTAGAAATATAAGTAATGGCACGATTTCAGTATCGATGAGGTACCTCTTTACAAGATATAAAAAACCATACGGGGGATCAACTAGACCAGTGCCTGGTATGTTGACTAATACTGCTGTTATACCTATTGGTAATAGGATCAAGGGCTCATACTTATGTTTCACAGCTAAATAAACAAGAATTAATCCTACAATTATCATAATTATGTTTCCAGGAGTCAATTGCGATAATGATGTAAGACCTATCAATAACTACACCTTATATCGCCATAGGTATGTAGCAATAAGTATTGGTTTGGCATAGAAATCATATTGTATGTAGAAGTATAAAAATAATAATTTTAGAAACGGGTTTTACTTTAAGGAATTCTTCAATGCAGATATTCGCCCATAGGTAAAATCAACTAACGAAGCGACCCCCAACA
>JAGHDU010000150.1 GCA_021159785.1 Staphylothermus sp.
AAAACCTATTAATTCGTTTTTGAATGTTGCTTTACTATATGATGCTTTCTTTAATATCCAGCCTGTCCCAGGTATTTCGTCTCCGATTTTTACTTCTCCCGTTACTGGTTTTGATGGTATAACATAGTAGTATAGTGATATTATGAGGCCTATTACTAGTAATGCTAATAGTATGTACTCTATTGATATTTTTATCTTAGACGCCATAACTACGCACCGATACCATGGTCTTTGAGTAAAGAGGTATACTTAGACGTATGGAGTGGTTTTGTTTCTCAATACACTTATAGGTAATACGTGTTGTTTTATAAAAATCCCTTTCGCTAAGAGATTCTATAGTACTTGTATTCCTTGTTTATTTGAGAGTATTTCCTTGAGTCTTTTGGAGTCTTGGTGCATGTATATATTGTTATACATGATGTATGCTGTACTGTATTCTTGTGAAAGGAGTTTTTCCACTAGTTTTTCATGATCTTCGTCTGTGTATTTGTATCTATAATTGACTTCTCCTTCACCAATCCCATGTAATCTATAGTATATTGTGTCGTGAACAATGATGAGCGGATCTGTGCGATAAGGATCTACTATGTGTAATATATTGTTCTTGACAAGTATTTTCTCTAGTAAATCGGTTCTCTTAGTCCATTCACCACGTGGTTCCCATCCAATAATATACTTGTCCTCAGTAAGAGTTTTGGTTTCTTCGAAGAACTTGTTTATCCATTCAAATGAATCATTATTACATGGTAGAGAGGGGGGTGTTTGTAGAACTATTATGTTTGATTTGAGAATAGCTGCTACTTCGAGAGTTTTCCTTAATGCCTCTATGTTCTCCTTAGTTGGTTTCAACCACCCATAGTTCTCAAGGTTTCCTGGTGGTTTTTCTTTGAGTTTTTTCCAGGTAGGGCTTCTGTGTGGATGTGTTATTACTTGCCAAGCCTTTAGCGTGAACTCAAAATTCTCTGGTGCTTCACTCCTTATTTTCTCTGCCCAATCCTTGGTTGGTATGTTATAGAAGGTGTTTTGAAGCTCTACTACGGTATACTCCTGGAAGTATTTCTTTCTAGAAACTGGGAAACCACAACAACCTATCTTGATTATCTTCAATTATTTCAGCCTCACTAGTTACCCTACGATCTCTGCTGCTCTTATTTCTTTAACGGCTTCCAATTTGCCCAATAATTCTTCAAGTTCTCTAGGTTGTGTAATCAATGATCTGCTTAAGTCTACTACCATATAGCATTCTCCTAGTTCTCCCCTTCTAATTACTATACATCGAGTAGCTATGATATCTACGCCTTTTTCCGCTAATATTCTAGTTATCTCCGCTAATACACCTGGGCGATCCTCGACTCTTAAGGTTAGTTCTACGAGTTTGGCTCTCTCAGGTATGGGAGATACAATGATCTCTTTTTTCTCACGATCGGCGATCAATAGAACAGTCATTCCTTCACGTATATCTAGTGCTTCTCTGATTGTTAATGGTATGGTTATCCTTCCTTTAGAATCGACTTTTACTATTTCCTTTATTTTCATATACTATACACCAGACAATAATTCCTTTTATTTATGAATAAGTAACAATACTATTTACGATATATACGATAGCGAATATATAAAGATATAATGCCCACTGCGGTCCCAATTGAGGAAGAAAATACTACATTGGATACGGGATCCTTGTTAGTGTTTTTATATTGTATTCTTCGAGTCTTGCCATCCACTTATCTCCTAGTGCCAATATAACTACTATATCTGAGATCTTTGCGCGTGCTTTCTCTAAGAGGCCTAGAACAGCGCTTAACGTCTTTCCAGTGTATACTACATCTGCTAGTATGAGTACATTATCTTTCTTACTTATGAGATCCTTGTCTAAGTGAATAGTTTCCGATTCGCGAGGAGACCTAACTATGATGGCACTATAGTATTGTACTCCTGGATAAGCTCTTCTTTTCACAAGTACTATGGGTGTGTTGAGTTCGAGGCCAAGCATCGTTGCTAGGGGCAGTACTGACTCAGCTGTAGCCACGATCTTTGTAATATTCTTCCCTGCTAGTTCTAGCAATAGCATTATGGTGAGTAGTCTAATAATATAGGGGTCTTTCAGAACTCTAGATAGGTCTATGATAGGACTCTTTTCTTTCTCAACTAGTTCTTTCAACAAGTAATCAATATCTATTGAGAGAGAAATTCTTGCTAGAATATTTACTGCTTGCTCATAGCTCGGAACAATATTGCCTCTTACATATCTACATAAAACAGATTCGGGTATTCCAGTTAGTATTGCTAATGTTTTATAGGAAAAGCTTGGTTTAAGTAGCCTCAAGACTTCATTGGCCATAAGCCTTAGTTTTAATCTATTGAGCTTTGGTTCACTATAAATAGAGTTTATCTTTCTTGTAATTGCTTCTATTTCTGATGTTGATGGTATTCGTATTCTTATTTTTCTACTAGAAATTCTCCGACCCATGACAAGATCACCGTTTGTACGTATTACATTTTTTAAACAGTAAAATAAAAACTTAATGGGGGATGAGCATGGTTTTAAGTGCTGATTTAAATTTATATGATGAATAACCCACGCGGTGACCCCTTATTGGTTGTTAAGAACATTGTCTATGACCCATTATTATCGATCATGGGTATTACACGTGATGATTTATATGAAGTAGTTGGTTTATCAATAACCAGTGGTGAACCATACATAAGGCTATGTGGGGAATGCAGGGGAAAGACTATATGTTTATTGCTGGAAGTCGCTCCTTTGGCGGATATGGAGTATAGAGTATTACTGTCTGGGATCCTGATTATCTATGGTCACGATAAAGTAATTGATAAAGAAGTAGAGACGGTTATGCGGTTCGCTAAAGTGATTAAAAGTGTTAGTAGGAAAGCTTCATTTTATATACCTAGGATTATTTCTGATAGAGCATACAGGATAGTATGTGGTGATACAGGGCTCTCCAATAAGAAGTTTGAAGCAGTCCCTGTTGAGGAAGTGCTTGTTTATATGGATTAATTACATGGTGTATTGATTGGTTGTGATCAAGGCTAAGAGATGGCTTGATAATGATGAGTTCAGAGAAGTGTTGAAAATAGCTGATTATAATGGTTATGAAAGAGGAAGTGGTCCAGTATTTTCGTTTAATATTGAAAAAGCCTTGAAGAATGGTTATGGTTTTGAAGATGTTCTATCCTTGGTAGAAGAGCTGGGTCTTGTTATTGAGGATATTGATGAACTCAGAAAAATGTATGAAAAAATAAGTGTTAGGATTGAGTGGGATAATAGGACTGGTTATGTTAAACTCTATATACCCAGATTAGTGTTTGATCATGAGCTCAGATCCTTTCTTAAAAACCTCGGTTCTAGATATCAGGGAATTGTTGGTGAAGAATTACTTTATAGGATTATTCCCTATAAGTTATGGGATATAATCACTTATTTTGAAACACGTGGTTTGAGTATAGTTGATGGACAGGGTTTAGTTAAAGAGAAGAATCTCCCCCATAATATTAGTTTGAATAATGTTGTTCTCAGACCCTATCAGGAGGAAGCTCTGGAGGCTTTGAAAAAGAATAATTATCGTGGAATAATCGCTTTACCAACAGGTTCTGGGAAAACATTGATTGGTGTTGCTGCTATTGCTAGTTTGAATAAGAGAACATTGATCATAACGTATACTAGGGAACAAATGTTTCAGTGGAAAGAACAAATATATAGATATACAACTGCAGAGCCAGGAATAGTTGGCTTGATATATAGTGGGGAGAAAAGACTGGCTCCCATTACTATTACTACTTATCAGAGTGGTTACAGGAATATTAGAGAGATTTCTCCTTTTTTTGATTTACTCATAGTTGATGAAGTACATCATTTGCCGGCGGATAAATTCAAGTATATTGCGTTACACAGTATAGCAAGGTATCGGATAGGATTATCAGCTACTCCTGTTAGAGAAGATGGTAGACATGAAGAACTCTTTCCTTTGCTTGGTGGAATAGTTTATCATAAAACAGCAGCTGAGCTCTCCAATCAAGGGTATTTGGCTAGATACCGTGTTATAACAGTGAAGGTTGGGTTGAAGAGTGATGAGAGAAAAGAGTTTGAGAAGCTTAGACAAACGTATAGAGTGTTAAGTGGGGGCCGGAGTTTTAATGAAGTGTTAAAACTTGCATTAACAGGTAATGAGAGAGCTAAAATGGCTTTGCGGATACATAGTCAGATGAAAATGCTTCTTGCAAAATCAAAGGCTAAGATCGATAAAGCCGTTGAAATAGCTTCTAAAGAGCTAGAAAAAGGGAACAAGATAATAATCTTTACACAGTATGTAGAACAAGCCAAAGAGCTTGCTAAAAGGCTCAACGCATACTTGTTGATAGGAGAAATACCAGCTGAAAAAAGAAAAAGAATCTTAGAGGAATTCAAGTCGATCGATAGAGGAATACTTGTAGTTACAACTGTAGGTGATGAGGGACTAGATATACCAGATGCTACTGTTGGTATAATAGTGTCTGGAACGGGTTCACGCAGACAATTTATCCAGAGATTGGGGAGAATAATAAGACCTAAGCCAGGAGGCATAGAGGCTAAACTCTACGAGATAGTTCTGGAGAAAACACCCGAGGAGTTCCTGGCTAGGAAGAGGAAGAGACTGGATCTAGATGAATTTATCCATTAAAACAAGATATCTACTAAAGTCCAGAAAACGATTCTTTTCAATAATTCTTTATTTTCTACTAGAGTTATTTCTATTGTTTTTTGATTATTTCCTGGGGTCAGGACCAGATATGGTATGTACTCATTATTAGAGATAATGTAACCCGGTACGATTCTACCCTTCTTTTCCTCAATAATCATTTTTTCAACTGCTTTTTTGTAGTGTTCATCTAAGTAATGTTTTCTGGGAACTAGCCAATAAATGGGTGTGTTAATATAATCGAGTATAACATAATCGTCAATATTTGTTTTCAGTTTATGTGTTTTTATGGCATAGTTGTTTATCTCTATTTCTTCCTCAGAACCTTCCAATATGCTAATTATATTTAATAGATCCTCTATAGATATCTCCCTTAGGTCCAGCCAAGTATCTCTTGCTAGAACTAAGTGTTTCGTATTTGGTATTTTTTCAAATAAATGTTTCAGCACTTCTTTACTTTCTAAAACTATTGTATTAGGAGCTATTGCTTGAAATATTATAGTGTTGTCTATTTTTATTAAACCATACCCTGGTCTCGATGTTAAGGTGAGGTAGTCATATCCCTGATTGTCAAGTGTTCTTAGGAATTCCTTTATCTCATCGTAGCTTAGCTGGTATGGTTCTAGCAGTATTGTTTCCTTCTTTATCCTCGGCACGGTCAATAACCTGTATTAGTGTTTAAAGCAGTTTCTGGGTTATAGGTCTTTTGAGGTGTTTTGATGTTCTTTTTGCTATGATGTATGCCGAGCCTAAGTGTCTACCCAGACCTAGCTTCTTTCCTGTTTTTTCACCTTCCTTACTAGTGTTTCTAGGATTCACATATAATGTTTTGATTGAGTATAGTGGTGCTTTCCATGCTATTCTCTCTATGATTGAGTTGCGGAACATTGAGACCTTCCAATTCCATTTTCTTCTCCTTCTCTCTCCATTCTTTATCCAGTAGTATCTTAAGTAACCTATTATCTCGGGATTCTCCAAGCCAATTACTGAAACTCCTTGGCTGTAGAGCCACTTAAGGAGGACATGTATCTGCTCTCCTATTAGGCTCCAAGCACGCTTCCTTCTAATACCCATAAATGTAGAGTTCTTTAACCAGAAAGTCTTGTATGAAAGTAAGTTTCCGTATCTATCTATTATTACTGCATCTAATCTATTAACATTAACATCCACTCCAGCAACATTATCTCCCTTGGGCTTATTATATCTTCTCATAACTTCTAAATACAATGAGTAAGGTACCATAACCTGTACTTCTCCATGTATGTGGAGACCATATTTACCGATACCATAGTCTTTAACAACTATTCTAGCAGGATATCCAACCGATCCTTTAGTAGCCCTTTCAATTAGAGTCTCTACTAGTTTTCTCCACCCCTTGGGAATAGCAAGTTCTAGTACAACGTACCTTGTTCTCTCACCATAGTCTAATGTAAGTACTCTTACGTGGTGTATATCAGTGAGTCTTATGTTCATATTGCCTCTAGCATAGCCTCGTTCTCCATCGCTTTGAAATAAGAGCCATTGCTTAAGCTCCATTTTTTCCATGTCAACTCCAAGTGCTCTAGCAGACTTAAGCGTAGAATAAATAAGTTTTAGCATGCCATCTACGTATCTACGGTTAGGCAGTATATCATAGCATTTGCTCCTCATTATTTTAAGAAACCTATACTCCGAGAGGTCAGCTAATACTTCATTCTCCTTAACTAGTCTTAGTGCTCTATGAGCAACTAACTTAGAGAGCCAAGCAGTAGATAAAAGCGCTCTAGCTTCTTCGCCGTCAGTATGAAAATCCAGACTTAGTGTAACATATCTCGGTAGCCCCACTTAAAGCACCAATTAGGGTATATATCCAAAACATATATTAACATTGCTGTCAATAAAAGATACTCGGTTACCTCCGCTGGGGGCTAAGTAGCCTCTGGCGGAGAGAAACCGTGATGAACCGCCCTACAGAGACCACCGATGACCTAGGGCGGGAAACGGTATTTCTAAATACTACGATTCATGAATAAGGGTTATTTGGTGTTTCCAGTATGAGTGAGGAAGAGCATGGATTCAAGGTTTTAAGAGTATTTGAGGCTAAAGCTAAGATTGGGCAGGTATTGAGTGGTGCTCAACACCTTGTTTTGAAGCCTGAGGACTTATCTAGCCCTATTTCTTTCCAAATGGCTATAACTAGAATAATGGATACTTTGATGAAGAGTCTACAAGAAGGTCCTAAGAGGAGATATGTTGCTGAAATACGTTTCAAGGATAGTTTAGGAAACCCGGTTGTTCTAGCTATAGATTTAGGCGAAACACCCCCACCTTTTAGTAAGAATGAAGTTAAAGCAAGAATTATAATTGAGCTCTTCGAAGAAGAACAAGAAGCTGGTAGTAGCTATGAGTAAATCTTTAGAAAATAGTTGTGTTTCACGATGGAGTAGATTATTGAAGAAAAGAGAACTTGTAGCTTATTATCTACTTTGTGGTTGGGAAGGGGGAAGAACCTGGAATATTGGAGAAGCTGTTGATTACTTGATCAAGGAGCTCTGTCTTAGTAGAAAAACAGCTATCAATATTATTAGGAGGTTTAAGAGACTAGAATTGTTAAATCAAAGAGATCAAGTCAGTCTCAGTTGTGTGGGGTTTAAGTCGTATTTGGAGGAAATTGTTAAGAATTATGTGTGTTTGAGAAAGCGTAGATGTTAATCTATTATCAATGTAGTGTGGGTGTTTAGAAAAACTTATTTTGTTATTTTAGTAATTGTATCGTATCTGTTTACTCCTTTACTTTTAATTTTATCTCGATAGTGCTTACTCTGGTTTCGCGTCCGGCTGGGTTTGTTACTGTTTGGCTTCCGATGTTGATGTCTTCGATCTCTACTTTGCCAGGTAGGAACCTGTTTCTGACGATCTCTACTGTGTCTACAGCTTTGCTAATTGCTCTTCCTCTAGCTTTTACTACAATCTCTTTTACGCCCTGGTGTATTAATGTTAATACTGCGATTACGTAGTTCATTAC
>JAGHDU010000251.1 GCA_021159785.1 Staphylothermus sp.
AAATCGGTCTATTTTATTAAAATTATAGCATAGATATTAGAGGAGATTAGAACTGTATAGGCTCAGCATAGAAATACTTAACAAACGTCCAAATCCACAAGCTGAGTCTCCTCGTCACCTTGTACTATATGGTGTGATTGAGTATTTAGGTGAATTCAGTGAAGACTTTTTAATCGATATGTTTTCATCAGTTTTCTCGAAGGATTTCCTTTCTAGATTAATGTATGAGTTCAAAGAGCGGAAAGTTATTAGAATACATGTGAGTGGAAAGAACTTATTGAGAATGTTTAAATCGTTAAACATCGAGTTAGAGGAAGACGTATTGGATGAATATGAGTACGTGTTAGTTCTAGAGCCGGTAGTAGCTTCTTAGCTTCTAACTAGCAGAAGGATTAGTGATTAATACGTTTCAATATGCTATTCTATATCTATACTTAATTCTTGAAAGGTTCTTCAGTGCTATTATCTTCTCCTTTTTCCCGATCCTTGCTTCATTGATAATGTATTCTAGTATGGATATGACTTTTTCTGCTTCCTTTTTATTAACTGGGTAAGGAACTCCATCCTTGCCTCCAATGGCGTATGCGTATTTGAATGGTTCATATGGAGTGTTTACTGGGTCATTCGTGTCTGGAGGCTCATTATATATTAGGTCACTGACCAATGTTAATGCTCTAATAGTATTTGGTCCAAGACCTCTTATTAGTAGAAATTCTTCTAGATTACTTGGTTGAGTCTCATATACTCTTCTTAGATTATCTAGCATCCTCTTCGTTAGTTTTAGTGGTTTATACAGTAGGATTCGTTTCTCTTTTCCAATGTATTTTATTATTCCTGTTTGAGTAGGTGTTATGTATTCAAGTATAGATTTTTCTCCTTTTATCTTTCTCAAGCTCTCACTGATTAAACCATATATTTTGCTGGGTTGTTCTCTGGCTAAGTCAAGAATAACATGTCTAGTTCTGTTGCTTCCCCTTGATACAAGGTTTAAAACTAATTCATGTTTTTTACCTGACACTGCATTATGTGGATCATTGAAGAAGTTTCCTGGCATATACCAATGGTATCTTCTAGCCATTTTAACGTCAGTATTCATTCCTTGTTGAATAATGCTCCAAACCCCGTTCTCTGATACAATTAGTGAGTGATGATAAAGGGTATAACCATCTTGTAGCATTGATGAATCAATTTTAGCAATAAGTCTGGAAGATCTCTCTAATTGTTTTGCATAGTGTGTTTTTAGATTAAGTATTTCGATTGCTTTGGGGATTTCTTCTGGCACTTTTCTAGCATTTTTACCTTTTCCTCCCAAAACAAGTACTCCTAGTTCTGGATAGTTCCATGTGACTTCTTTCAATATACCTGTTGTAACAGTTGTAGATCCACTACTATCCCAATCCATTCCAATTATATTATTGAAGGCTTGGAACCATAACGGATTGGAGAGTCTCTCAACCACTTTATCAGGGCCAAATTCCATTACCATTATTTCGAGAAGGGCTTTCGCTAAATTCTTCATAATTCTAGCTAGCCAAGGAGGGACATGTCCATCATGTAATGGTAGTTCTGATATTCCTTCTAACATCATTTTGTTTTATACCGTTTAAACTATGCTTCTCTTAAAAAATGATTGTGTAAAAGAAGGTAATAAATGCTTGATTTTACTATGTACTAGGGTTTAATTGTTTATATTAAGCAATCAATGGAACTGGGAAAACGATATAAACTAAACATTTATTTCAGCAATGCAATCTAATTTATCCGTGATAGAGGGTGAAAGGTTATGCAGAATATACTAGTAACTGGTGGAGCGGGTTTTATTGGCAGTCACTTAGTAGATAGACTACTGGAAAATGGGTATTTTGTACGTGTAATTGATAATCTGAGTAGTGGTAGTCTTGACTTTATTAAGAACCATCATGGCAAGAAAAACTTTGAATTCATAAAAGGCGATCTCAAAGATAAAGAGCTTGTTAAAAGGATCGTTAAAGACATAGATACAGTCTTTCATCTAGCAGCAAATCCCGAGGTTAGACTTAGTGTAACAGAACCAGAGGTACATTTTCGCGAAAATATTGTTGCGACATTCAATTTATTAGAAGCAGTTCGTATTGAGGGAAGTGTAGATAAATTTGTTTTTGCAAGCTCTAGCACAGTATATGGTGATGCAAAACAAATACCTACGCCAGAGGCACATGAAATAAGACCGATCAGTGTTTATGGTGCGTCTAAAGCAAGTTGTGAAGCACTAATATGTTCTTACTCACACTTGTATGGCTTCAAAGGATTGTCCCTAAGATATGCAAACATAATCGGTCCTAGGTTAAGACACGGTGTAATATATGATTTCCTTATGAAATTGAAAAAAGACCCAACAAAACTCGAGATCCTTGGTGATGGTACGCAACAAAAAAGTTATCTCTACATAGATGATACAATAGAGGCAACATTGCATGTAACAGCAAGAGCTAGCCAAGCCTATGATGTTTACAATATAGGTAATGAGGATTGGATAACTGTTAAAGAAATAGCAGAAATAGTATCAGACGTACTCGGTTTAAAGCCTCAATTCATATTCACTGGTGGAACACCAGATGGCCGCGGATGGCCTGGTGATGTAAAGATAATGCTTCTAAGTATAGAGAAAATTAAGAAAACCGGCTGGAAACCCAAGTACTCAAGTAGAGAAGCTGTTAAGTTAACGGCGGAATCACTTGCTAAAGAACTCGGACTTAAGTAGTTCCCACATCATAGAACAATTTTCTATGGAAATACCTATAGAACTGTAATGTGTAGCAATCCAGAACGTAGTTGGTGTAAAATAAAAGTACTTAAAATATCCCTAAGTCTAGATGGAAAATAATCTTTAGAAATAACGATCGCTGACAAGCAGGTATATATGTCCCAAAGAATACTTCACTAAGAGATATCTAGTATCTCGGAAACACGATGT
>JAGHDU010000008.1 GCA_021159785.1 Staphylothermus sp.
CTATAGTATTTGGTCATAATATCCATCATAATATCCTTCTTGAACCAATAGATATCAAATGAATAAACCCATACCTTATTGGATTCACTCCAATACTTATCAAGCAGTGTACTAGCTATTTTCTCAGCATCCTTAACATCATCAATATTAACAATAATGCTACTCTCAGCACTAGATCCACGTAGAATATAGTAGTTAACATATAGAAATGCCACAGAATATAGCACAACAACAAGTAAGAAAATTATAAGCAACAATTTATAGTTGCGAAAAGGCATAATGAGCACTCGAATCGTTTCTCTACTACGTCATTTGTTCTATTTACACGAAAAACTATATATTCATTATCCTCGAGCTATCTTATCCAAGAGACAAAAATATTGATCATTATTGGGGATCACTTATAGGAAATTAAGCTCATTCATATTCTTGTTCTTGGACCACCATACTACTCAGATTCTATAATGACGACTTTGTACAAATCATTTCCAAACTTCTAATAAACAAAACGGATCAAATGCATTCTATGTATGTTTAAGCACATAATTTTACAGCATTTTAATCGCCTTATACATTTTTATGGGAGAAGTTATTTCTAGAGTACTTGGTGGTGTAGTTGGCTGTTCCTTCGCCTACGACTTATCCCAGAATTGGCTATCCGTATTATTACTATCCTATTGAGGGTACTGTGTATGATCTTCAGGTCACGGGTGATGAAGTATTGTTGAATACTAGTAATGGTATGTTGAGGTATAGGATTAAGGGTATGAGTGTTAAGTATTTGAGGGTGCCTTCTCAGAATATTAGGTTGATTGTGTTTGCATTGATTGCTATTATTATGGGTTTTGTGGCGTTCATGTTCTTCACTATTACTTCTTCGCCTCTGAGTGTTAATGTTGGATCGTTGTTCACTATGTTTATGGTACTCTTCGTGATAGTGGCTGCATTAATAATGGCTACTTCAATATCTGCTTATACGCCGAAACCAGTGCTCGTGGTTATAGATGGTGCTGGGGTAGAGCATTATTATTTGATTCATCGAAGTAATAGGGAGAAGATCATACAGCTTGCAACACAGTATAAGCCGAGACAGGAAAACTCGTTCTGAACAAAGTTGGTTTTTACCTATTTTTCATTTGTACGGTGTTTTGGAGCATACATTAATAGACGCCTTCCTCAATATTATTTGCTCATGAAAATATGTTCTCAAAGGGTGTTTAGTTATGATGGAGGAGCTTGTTCGTGAGTTCTTCGAATCTGTTAAGGAGTGGAGGAAGAATAGTCCTAAGCAGATCAAGGCTTTCCTAGACTTCTTACAGACTGTTCGTGAACCTGATGCGTTGGATGTTAAGACTAAGGAGCTTATTGCTGTTGCTCTCGCTGTTGCTGCTAGGTGTGAATGGTGTATCGCGTTACACGTGAAGGAGGCTTTAGAAGCTGGTGCCAGTCTTGAAGAGATCCGTGAGGCTGCCTGGGTTGCTGTACTAATGGGTGGTGGTCCCTGCTTAGCGTATATGCAACTTGTTGAGAAGGCTTTGAAAGAATACACTGGTAAAGAAGAAAAGTAATCCAAGATGAGAAAAGTGTGTTAGTGGAGATAGATTCCGGGTTTTAGTGGATGGGCTTTTTCTGCTCTTGGTACCTTTTGTGTTCTTGCTTCTTCTTCCCACATAATTGTTATTTCTAGCCCTGTCTTTTTCTCTATATAGTTCTTGGCTTCTACTAGGACATTGTATTCATTGGTTGGGTTGACTTTGAGTGCTTCTTTGAGTGGTGCTTTCTTGTATTGTTGGATCGTGTCTATGATTTCTTTTTCTCTTCCTTTTAGGCCGTGCTTGTCTCTTATACTCTGTATGATCTCCTTTATGCTTTTGCCTTGTTCTACTAGTTTCACTACTTCATACTTCCATGGTGAAGCAACAATTATCACGGCCTTAGTGGGTTTCGGTGATAATACGTTTAATACGTTCTTAATGTCATCAACTAGTCTCTCAACCATGTTCTCTAATGCTTCTACTTCCTCGTTTATTTCTTCTTTCTTCGCCACTGGCCATTCATTGAGGGATAAGAAGCCTTCGCCATTCATCCATGACCATATTTCTTCTGTTAGATGCGGTATGACTGGGTTCAATAATTTGATCCATTTGTCGAGGATTCTCTTAACCATACATAGTGCTTCTTCGGGACTTGTTCTCTCTCTATAATGGTCTATTATTGATAGTACTTGGTAGAAGGCGTTCTGGACATAGTCTCTGATCTCCATGTTGTCGAGTGCGTTTGTTGCTTCTTCTATAATCTTGTTGAATCTAGACATAAACCATTTATCGATGAATCTCTCACCACATGTTTCCTTGCATTCTGCGCGTAATGCTTTTTCTGCTAGTACTTTGAATTTTCTGAGGTTGTCAATTACCATTTCTACTTCTTTTTCTCTCCAATCAAGTATTGTATCGAGATTAGCTGCACCTGCTGCATATAGTCTGAAGAGGTCAGCTGAGTATTTCTCTGCAATATCTCTCAGTAGGATCACGTTGCCCTTGCTCTTGCTCATCTTTACTCCTTCACGTATAACCATTTCGTTAAGACTAATCATTCTAGGCCAATGCTCTGGTGGGAAGAGTGCTACATGGTGGAATACGAAGAATGATAGATGATTACTGATGTGTGCTATACCAGTGTGTCTTTGGTCAACGGGGTACCAGTAAGTGAATTCTTTCCTCATTTCTTCAAGGACTTCTACAGGGATCTTTGTCTCAGCGGATATTTTCTTGGGGTCTCCTTTTCCATGGAATACGTAGTCAAAGACTTCTGGTTTGAGTTGTTCTGCCTTGATATTATTCTTCCTAATAATATGTATAATCGTGTAGAAAGCCATATAGATAGTTGAGTCACTAAGGCTCTCAATAATCCATTCTGGGTCAAATGGTAGTCTTGTACCTAGTCCTCTTTTACGTGCACATGGTCTTTTCTCAAGCCAATCGATAGCATCAAGCATTGCTTTCTTGTATTTGACAGGTATTATTTTGAGTTCTTTTTCAACATATTCCCTAGTTTTTTCTTTCCACCATGGCACGCTATAGTCTATATACCATTGACCCTTGATCTTAGCTGCTATAATCTTTCCGCCGGCTCTACAGAATGCTTTGCGGTTGAGTTCGTAGAAGATGAAAGCCATATTCATTGATATAAGCTTCTTCTTGATCTTCTCCTTTGCTTCACTAACGCTGAGACCCTTGAATTCTGGATCATCAACGATCATTTTACCTCTATAGTACTGCTCTCTATAGGCTGTCTTAGTAGCTTCTACTAGTCTTGGGTCGTATTGGCTGGTGATCCCCATTTGTTCGACAACAACGGCTGCATGATGACCCTCCACGCCAGGGACTTCTATGATCTTTATTGGTTCTATGTCTTTGACTATGGATGGGTCTAAACCATATTCTCTGAGTTGCTCCGGGTTTCTCTTAAGCTCCATTAAAGCAGCATAGTCATAGGGCGCGTCGCTGGGCTCACTATACACTACGCCAGTAGCGTTGTCTGGGTCAACGAATTTCGCTGGGAGAACATATAGTTCTCTTCCGAGAGGACTTATGCATTTCTTACCAAGTAATTCTCTGCCCTTGAATTCTTTGAGAACTTTGAATTCATCATCTGGGTGTTGATGCTGTAGCTTGACGAGGGCTTCTTTGGAAATAATTATTTTTTCTCCACGCCACTTCACTAATACATAGTCGGCTTCCGGATTAACCCATAAATTAGTGGCGCCGAAAAGGGTCTCTGGTCTGAGAGTAGCTGCTACGAGATAAGTATTTTCTTCGTCTACGAGTTTGAACTTTATAGCTGTGAACTCAAGTATTTCGACAGGGTTAACATCTGCATCCTGTATATCGTCTTCTCCTTCGGGTTGTTTATGGAGTAGACAATATGTTACAATATGGTCTCCTTGAGTAATCAGTCCTTTCTCTTTTAGTCTTAGAAACTGCCAAGTGACAAAGGCATTGTATACTGGTTCTCCTGTATGGAATTTTCTTCTCCAATCAATGCTATATCCTAGTGCATCGAAATCCAAGTGGACTCGTTCAGCAAAGAAAGTAGCTAGTTTGAGAGGGTCTTTGAAGGACTCAATTATTTTCTCGACCTCAACGGGGTCTTTGACATATACCGAGACGTATCCCTTATACCTATTAATGATCTTTTCTTCTCCACGAGCAATTCTCTCAGAAATAGCTATGATCGGTGTACCAGTTATGTGGAAAGCCATTGGGAAAAGAACATTGTAGCCACGGAGCCTCTTATACCTAGCAACAATGTCTCCAATAGTATATGTACGACCATGACCAATGTGGAGAGGAGCATTAGTATATGGGTAAGGCACAGTTATGAAATACTTAGGTTTATCTGGTTCCACACGTGGCTCAAATGCTCTTGCTTCACGCCACTTCTCCTGCCACTTAACCTCAATGCTCCTTAGCCACGCGAGAAAGTCATTTTTCTCCACAAAACACCACCACGCAAACAAAGCACTAAATTACGTAAATACTAGATAAATAATAGAATGTAGAGACACAAATAAAAATTGACTCTAAGAGAATCCAAGATTCTATTTCAATACAAGTGTTTTATTATATGTGGCATTGAAAATGCTTATTGTTTCATTAGCTCTTCCTTGATCTTCATGAGCTTTTTCCTAGACTTTATAATTGCTTGTGCTTTGTCTCTCATTTTTCTTAAGTATCCAAGTGGTGGGAAAAGTATTGCATCTCGCGGACATAGTTTTGCACAAGTATCGCAACCAACCATACAATTATATGGTCTGGCTACTATGGGTCTCATCTTTTCAAAGTCCCAATCATATACTACTCTACCACTACAGGTTAGGAAACACAATCCACAACCTATACATCTTTCATAATCTATTCTTGGATACCACTCAATTTCTTTTCTTGGTATACCGTACCAATCTGTGTCTGATAAATCCTTGATCGGTCTTCCTAATACATCTTTACTAATAATTTTATGCTCAGTCATATGA
>JAGHDU010000247.1 GCA_021159785.1 Staphylothermus sp.
GTCAAAAATATTGCTAGATAACAACCCATATATTAGAAACAAGAATCTCTGTCGGAGGCTTAAAGATCCTATGTATATTCTTGCAATAGATATAGGAAAAACAAAGACCGTTGCAACACTAATCGATAACGAATTAAAAATACAGAATCACACAGTAACGGTTCCCGCCGATATAATTCTTGACAAAGAAATCGTCATGAATAATTTAAGAAATGCAATTAAGAAATGCCTAGTTTTAGATAGAAGAGTATTAAGTCTTGATGAAGTAGATATAATAGTCATTAGTTGGGCTGGTCTAGACACTGAAGCAGATTATCAATTAGCAAAGAAATATGTTGAAGAATTAGGTCTTCCTCAAAATAAAACTCATATTATTCATGATGCCATGTCTGCTCTTTACGCTGTTACCTGGGGAAACCCTGGAGTAGCAGTCATAGCAGGGACTGGCGCTATAGCTTATGGAATGAATAAAAAAGGCGAAACAGCAAGATCAAGTGGATGGGGCTGGTTTGTTGGGGATGAAGGAAGCAGTTCTTGGATCGCGTTACGTGCATTAAATGTAGCTTCGAGAGCCTATGATTGTCGTGGCGAAAAAACATCACTTATAAAAAGAATTTGTGAGTTCTTCAAAGTCGATGATTTACTGGAAATAATACCAGTTATATATCAAAACAAGTTATACAATAACATATCAACTATAGCTAAACTAGCTGTCATCGTAAATGAAGAAGCAGAGAAAGGAGATATAGTTTCAAAAAGAATACTTGAAGAAGCTGGACGCGAATTAGCCTTAGCAGCATATTCTGTAGCTAAGCAGCTCAATATGGTGGAAGAAGAAATAATCGTAGGTGGAGTTGGAAGCGTGTATAACTCGAGAATAGTAAGAACTACTTTTAAAGATTATTTGAAGAAATATATACCAAATGCTACCATTAAAGAACCACTCATAGGGCATCAAGCAGTTCTTGGATCAATAATATATGCTTTGTATACTCTCGGATACAGAATAGAACAAACATTGATCGAAAAATTAATGGACAACATTAATAAAACAACTATTTAAATAAAGATATACTCATTTTTGGAGAAGTAGAATCTATTTTGGAAATCGATATCAGAGTTTATTAAAAAGAAATGACAAACAACTTCGTATTTAGGCAATAATCATAACTTAAATACAGTATTTATACTACATTCTAATTGAATGCTCTAATTAAGATAGGAAAAAGAAAAAAGGTTTTTGTTAGTTTTGATTCAGATTGAATAAGTTTATGGAAAGACCCCATTGTATGGTAAAGCAATGGACTTCATGAAATAACAGCTCCTTAACTCAGAATCGATCAACATAACGTACGAGATTTCTTGGTTTATCGGGATCTCTTCCCTTTGCCAGAGCGTAGCCTATGGCAATTATTTGTAGTGGAATAATAGCAGCAAGTGCAGATAATTCTTCAGCACCTGTATTAGGCAGGACGATGTCTGGTTTATCTCTGTCGCTAAGCCTTAATATTTTTCCTTCATATTCCTGGATATCTTTATAGAGTCTGTAAACTAGATCATAGCTTTCACCACTGGGATTAATTATGACTTCGACTTGGTTCTCACCAATTGTAGCCATGGGACCGTGTCTAAATTCGAGAGCATGTATGGCTTCCGTAGCTACATATGAGGTTTCCTTGAACTTTAACGATCCTTCCAAAGCTATTGCATACGAAGGCCCTGATCCCAAGAATACAAATCTTTCGATCTGTTTCTCGGCGTACATTCTTCCTTTTTCTAAGTAGTTGTCCTTGTACTGTATAATTTCCTCAACATAGTTCTTGAAGCTATATAGGTAATCTTGTTTAATATGTTCGCCTTTATAGTATTCACGTATCGTTGATGTTAACAAAAGACCGGCAAGGGACAATGTTACAAAGCTCTTCGTCATTACAATGCTTCTTTCGATACCTGCATCTAGATAGACATATTTATCAACAATGTGTTTTCCACGACTTTCATTAGTAATTGAAAGGAGTATAGTATATGAACCTCTAGCTTTTGCTTTTTCGAGAGCTGTCAATGTTTCGGCTGTTTCTCCCGATCTAGAAATACCTATAACCACTGCTTTATCGTCGAATAGTTCATTATAATATATAAATGCCTCTGAGGATGGTAAAGATAATGAAAAAACATGATTCATAACTCTCACAAGAGGTGACTGTATAAGAAGAGCTAAGTAATATGATGAACCGCAACCAATAAAGAAGATCTTTTTAGGGCTTATTCCTAACAGTTCTTTAGCAATGTACTCTAATTTGCTTCTATACTTTATTACGTTATCTACTGCCACAGGGATTTCTTCTATATCTTGTAGAGTTTTTGAACCCTTGCTCATGAGTAATCACTTGTATTAAAGTTATCAAATGCTTACCGGAGCTTACTAAGCTAAGTTTATTTTTTGTCAAATACTTATTTAAATAATTAGGTGTATCATGTCTTGCGGGATTGTAGTTTTGATCACAGCTATTTAAGAAAATTATCAATTGAAGAACAAATACCGATAGCTGAGTTGATTCTTAGGACTTTTTACAATAAGCTTGGTCAACCAATAACATTGCTTGGAATATCACCTATATCGCCTATTGTTGTTGAAGCCGCCTTACTGGCCGCTAGGGAAGCTAAAGCACCTATTATGTTCATTGCCTCTTTAAACCAAATAGATATTGATGGAGGTTATACGGGTTGGACTCCTGAATCCTTTATTGAATTCCTTAAGGAAGAGGCTGAAAGGCTGAAAGTCGAAGCACCCATAATTATTGGTCTCGATCATGGTGGGCCGTGGCTTAAAGACAAACATGTATTAGAAGGATATGATTTAGAAACAGCGATGGAGATGACTAAGAAGTCGATCGAATCAGCAATTAAAGCAGGTTATGACATAATCCACATAGATACAACGGTTGATCCGTATAATCCGAGGTTAGAGGCTGATATTGTTGCTAGGAGAACATTAGAGTTACTCGAGTTTTCCGAAGAAGTTAAAAATAGTATAGGTTCGTCTCAGATTAATTACGAGATTGGAAGTGATAGATGGATTTATAAGGATATTGAGCATGTGAAAAAACTCATACAAAACGTGAAGCGTGACACAAATGAGTTAAAATTAAATGATATAAGAATACTGTTCGTAGTTGGCGATGTAGGTACAAGAGTTGCCCCTGGAAATAGACTCGATCAATTAAAGGCGAAAAAACTTGTTGAGCTAGTTTCAACTCATGGATTCTTCCTTAAAACACATTCGACCGACTATGTAGAAAATCCCGATGTGTTCCCAAAGATAGGTATAGGTGGAGCTAATATTGGACCAATGTATGCAGATATAATGTATAAAACAATAATGAATCTCTATAGAAAAGAAGAACATCTGGTTAAACAGGGACTATTACAGGATTCTTCAAATGTACTAAGGATAATATATGAAGAGATCGTTAACGACGGAAGATGGAAGAAATACGTTAAAAATAATGATCCGAGCGTTTTACTTAAAAATGATTTCCTTATGGGAATATGCTCAAGGTATGTATGGTGTAAACCTAGAGTTAATTCTGCTCTTGAAAAATTATTCAAGAACCTTGAAGAAATAGGTTTTGATCCTAAAACAATTGTGATCAATGAGATCAAGAATAGTATCGAGTATTATATGCGAAGTTTCAATTTAGAGAATCTTCTATTAAGGATCAATAATTGATGAAAATAGTAGATTAAAAAAGTTAGGTAGATTTATTTTTCCTATTTGCCTTTAACAAACCATACAAAGTTTTTATAGAATATATATTCTAGTTCTTCTTCGTTTCTTGCAAGCATATCTCTGAGGATCGTCATGTCTCTTCTTATGCATTCTCTATAACATTCGGGATTATCTGCACCGATACAGTCAGATCCAAACATTAACATTTTATGCCCCAGATAAACTATTGCTTTACGTAGTGCATCGATCTTCCAAATAAGAGGTGCACCAGAAGATATATCTAGAATTACCTGTGGTTTATCGGAAGAAATGTTATCCCATAATCTAAACTTTATTGGATAATAGAATCTACCACCGACTGCAAGTGCTTCATCTACCCACGGCCAACATAAATGTGCCAATGAAAATCTTAATTTAGGAAACTTCATGAGAGCTTCATAAAATACAGGTCTACAATATCTAGAAGAATCTGGGAAACCCCATGAGATTCCACAGTGAAAGAGTATTGGAGCATTAAGCTCTTCGAGTTTTTCATAAATAGGGTATATTTTCTCATCGTATGGATACCATCCTGCAGGGATCATCTTCACTCCGACAAGATCCATATCAGTTATAGACCATTCAACTAACTCAACTAGTTTTTTAACATCATTAGTCATTCTAGGATCAATAAATGCAAAACCATAGACTCTACCATATAGTTCTTTTTGTATTCTAGACATGAATCTGATTGATTCCATGAATTCTTCTATGCTCATGGTCTTCGTAGTGTTTTTTAGCAAATATGGATGAGGAGAAATTAATACTATCATTTCTATATCATTAATATCTAATGCTTTTTCTATTCTACCTGGTGTCTCTTTACCAGAAGCATGTACATGACTATCGTTGATCTTCATTGTCAATACCCAAAGACTATTGATACATTTGATAACGCTTAATAATAATTATAAAAGGATAATATTAAAATCTTATCAGATATAACTAACCAAGTAAGTTGGAAAAATAAATAAGGTCGTGTATCAATGGCGTTCAAAACAATTAGTTATTGGCATAGATA
>JAGHDU010000248.1 GCA_021159785.1 Staphylothermus sp.
AATATATAGAGACTATCTTAGAGACTTGATTGAGAAGTCATTAAGCGATTATAACAATATACTGGGAGTCGATGTAGAATATGTAATAGAGATAATAGATGAAGCTATGAAACCAACAATCTCGATGAGAAACCACACAGATCTAATTGCAAAGAACATCCTTAATCCGAATGAATTCTATGTTCCATTACCAGAAAAGTCCATTCATACAATAGTTAGATTAGTTGTTAGGGACTTCATCTATACCAGTGATATAATAGATTACTTGAAAAGGGATAGTTACTATACAGGGCTACCCATAGGTAATATCAATGATGAATGGTTGATCAGAAATACATTTCTCGTAGAGCAGAGCGGATTACTGATCCCTGGAATATCTACTAAAGCCGTTGATGACTTAGTGAGACTTCTTAATGCTAGGAAGATGATGTATAAAAATGTGTATCTTCATCACGTAAACATGGCTTTCTCGGAGACCATAGGGTTTCTGTTAAATTGTCTCAAAGAGTATATCTCAAATATAATTGATGAAATGCTTACAAATCCCGAAAAACTAAAACTCTACATGTCGTTAACTGATTTCGGGATATATGGTTTACTACAGAAAATCCTATCATTCGGAGATATAGGTGCATTATGTAAAGACAATAAAGAACTTGCAAGACAAAGCCTAGAAAACCTTCTTGTCAAGAGGAAGTCCGCATGGAAAAGATTAGATACATTTACATTTAATCTAAGAAATGCACGACATATATTTAGTCATAGATTTGGAGATATAATGCAGGAATCTATTAAGAAAATCATAAGAGAGGAACTGGCAGATAATTTAAGTAATAAAGGTTTTAGCGAAGAAGATGTAAGAGTAGTGATCACATCAATAGATATCTATCCTTCTGCAGGAAAAGAAATAGTCAAGAACCTTGTACTAGTCAAGATCCACGAAGATAAAATAATTGGTCGCGATGAAGAGGATTTAGAAAAGTTTGCTGAAAGACATGGCCTCGTCCCCGAAGCCTTGTTCATCATTTATTTGAATAGAGAGAAGTACAAGAAACTATCTGATGATGACTTAGCGAGAGCACGTAGCCTGGTACTAGATATACTCAAAGACGCTATTGGTGGTAAAATAGAAGAGATTCCTGAAACAAGCTAGTCCGTGTATTCAGTTTTACTTGTACTCAAACAATTTCTCAGATTCTCTACTCGTAAGATGTACAAGGTATTGTTTCACGGCATAGCTAACTATTTCTCTGGCATCAAATGAATCTTCTGGACAATTATCAAGAGTTAATCTCCCATTTACACATATCTTTACAACTCTATTTTCAATAAGAACATTGATTATTTCTTCGAGTTCTTTGGAATAGAGTCCTGTTATAGTTATTTCCCATGAAAGGTTCTTCGAGTACTTACTTGTAAGATAAACCATATTGTGTAGAATGCTCTTTGATGGCTTATACTTCGCTATGATTCCGAGTAATTCGTTAACAATACTCATGTCTGCAGACCCTGTTTATTTATCATGAAAATGTTTTAAATTTAAAAAAGGGAACTGGGTATTCTCGGCTAATACATTCCTACAGTCTTGGGTCCTTCTCTCAGCATTTTCTTCAGCTGGTATTTGAAAAACATAATGCCTATGAAGAAGAATACGAGAGCGTAGCACACTCCTATTATGATCATATTGTTTAATTCAAGAACTGTAGGTGTACCCAACAAACTATGCCGTAAAAGTTCTGCTGGATAACTATATGGTGTGAAAATTGCAAATATTCTCAATGGTTCTGGCAAATTAGCTAATGGGGTGAGACCGCCTGTAGCTATTGGCAGAATCCATCCCAGCATCTCCATTACTGGTCCGCTGGTTCCAGCGGAGATAGTTGTTCCTCCTAATATCATGGCGTGTCCGAACAAAACTACTAGTAGTAGTATTATGCTTAATAGTAATAGTATCGGATCCGCTACCGTTAATGCTGGGGGTGCTATTAGTATTGCTAGTATTCCATATACTATTGCTAGGGATGTAGTCATCCATAGCATACTATATGGTAATACTCCTATATAGTGTATGAATATGCTTCTTCCACTAACTAAGATGTATTCCAACATACCGCTCATCATGAGCCATCTAAGTTCCCATGCCCAATCCCATGTGGCCATCGAGTATGATAAGAATACTATTACAGCTGTGAATGCGTAACCTGCTATGGTATTCTGAGTCATTGTAGGTGGTGCAAATAGTATTAGCGGGGTAACAAACAATGTCATCCATAGTGCTAATGATAACATGGTGAGTACTAGTCCATAGTTTCTGAGTAGCTCTGCTGTTAGGTATGCTTTTAGAACAGCTTTTACGGCTTCAAGCATATTGAATCACCTTATTCCCTCCTTGAGCTTCTTTGTTTCCCAATAGTTGATACTCTTAATACCTATTGGAGCATATAGAACGAATAATGCAGTAGCTATTCCTATGAGAGATAAAGCATACAATACGTTTAGTTTATCAATCATCATCAACTGAATAACCTCCACGATATGGCTGGATGGTATAAGGTAGGACACGATCCTACCCATTAACGGCATAAGATATCTAGGATAATATGCACCCAAAAGTATTAGGAGTAATGGTCTTACAATATTTATTATTCTCCACGATTCTCCTCCAGCTCCATATATGATACCCATTATAACCATTATAGGAGTTGTAAAGAATATTCCAGACAACAAAGCCATCAGTATGATAGCTGCCCCCTCTATTAATCCTCCTAACCCATAGTAATAAATACTAATTGGAATGATGCTCGTGGCACCTACTAGTACCACTATTAGCAGTCGTGGGATCGGTATTGCTATGTATCTATAAATTCGTGGTAGTGGGCTTATCAAAACATATTGTAGCGTGCCCAACCATAACTCGAAATTTGGTCTCCACAAGAGATCATCTGATACTCCCAGTATCGAGATCAATAGGAATCCCGCGGTTACGAAGAATATTTCTGGCGGAGCACCTGTTTTTTCAATGAATACTTGTCTCGATCCCATAGCGTAGCCTAATAAGATGACAAATAATGCTAGGATATACGGATAAGCAATCATCGTAAGAAGTACTGATTTCCTCCTAAATACATCCCCATAGACGAACTTTGTTTCAGCTAGCACCATGTTCCATAAACTCATCTTATTCACCTTTCTCAGCAAAATAAATGAAGACATCTTCGAGCGTTGGTTCTTCTATCTTTAATGATATTGTTTCATAGCCATTGTTTACAAATTTCTTGAGGAGTTCGCCGAGGAGTTCTTCTGGTTTAAGTGTATTGATCTTGATATTGTATATTCCATTTGCTCTCTCGATTTTATACGATTCAATGTTTAATGATTGGAGTATAGGTTTAACATTATCGCTTCCCTTTACTACCATGTTTATAGTCCTAATTGCCGGTATCAGCGACTTTAATTGTTCAGGAGTGCCTTCTGCAACGACTCTTCCCTTGTTTATGAGTATTATTCTATCACATACTATTTCTGCTTCAAACATGTTATGCGTAGTATATAGTATTGCTTTTCCCTCCTTGTGTGCAAGGTCCTTTACTAATTCTCTTATCTTACGTGCACTCGGTGGGTCTAGGCCCAACGTTGGTTCATCTAGTAATAGGAGTGGTGGATCGCGTAGCAGTGCTCTTGCTAAACCTAGTCTAGCCTTCATACCGAGACTATATTCTTCAAACAAGCGATCGGCTGCTCCGAGTTTATCAAGTTCCAATAGTTTCATTAAGTAGTCTATTCTTTTCCTGAGCTCATCTCTCCTCAAACCATATAGCAAACCAAAATATTCCAGGTTTTCTCTACCAGTTAACTTACCGTAGAATCCTTTCTCGACACTGAGAAGAACTCCAAGATGTTTCCTAACCATATTGGCTTCCTTAACAACGTGGTAATCATAAACCCATGCATTTCCCTCATCAGGTATGAGGAGGGTTGAGATTATCTTGACTGTAGTGGTTTTTCCAGCACCATTCGGTCCCAGTAATCCTACAACCTCTCCGCTGTATATTTTGAAACTAACTCCTTTCAATGCTTCAACTATTTCCTTCTCAGCTTTAAGCACGCCCTTCCTTTTCTTTGTAAAATATTTTTTCTTTAGGTTCTCAGCTACAACAGCTTCTTTTCGCATATCTCAACACCCTTTCCTGCTCTTACTGATATTTGTCTATAATATAAATCCATAATGTGGATTCTAATCCTCATGTATGTCGAGGATTCTCTACATAACGGATTAGATTAATGATAAAATATTTATCACATATATAATATTCGATTTCTAGATATAGGCAGTAATAAATAATCGGAGCTGATGGATTTGCCCGTGATCGGGAAAATTAGTGGGCAGTATAACCAGTTTAAGGTCGAGGAATGGGTTAAGAAGTTTTGGGAAGAAAATGAAGTTTATAGACTAGTTAAAGAAAAATCATTGAAATCACCTGTTAAGTTTAACTTTATAGATGGTCCACCGTATCCCAGCGGCGATGTCCCCCATATAGGAACAGCTTGGAATAAAACTCTAAAGGACGTTGTTCTCCGATATAAGAGGATGCGTGGATATAACGTATTTGATATTCCAGGATATGATTGTCACGGATTACCTATTGAGGTAAAAGTGGAGCAGAAACTCGGTATTAAAGTTAAGAGGGAAATAGAGGAAAGACTTGGTGTTGATCGATTCGTTAATGAGTGTAAGAAATTAGCACTTACTAATCTCCAATCTTTGACAAAATGGTTCAAAGAAATAGGAGTGTTCATGGATTGGGAAAACCCATACCTCACACTTAAAGATGAATATATCGAGGCAGGATGGTGGCTAATCAAAAAGGCTGATGAACAAGGACTACTAGAGAGAGAACAGAGAGTTGTTTATTGGTGTCCACGTTGTTCGACCACTCTTGCTGAGTACGAAGTAGAGTATCATGAACTAATTGATCCAAGTATATATGTTAAATTCAAGGTTAGAGGGAAAGAGAATGAATATTTATTGATCTGGACAACTACTCCATGGACTCTCCCAGCTAATACATTCGTAATGGCTCATCCAGACGAGATATATGTTAGAGTAAGAGTTGGTAAAGAGATTTACATCTTAGCGAAAGCGAGATTGGAGAAGGTAATGGAAGAAGCCAAGATCACTAACTATGAGATAATAGAAGAATTCAAAGGTAAAGATCTTGAAGGATTAGAATATGATCATCCATTAATGGATATAGTACCATTACAAAAAGAACTCGCTAAATACCATAAAGTTGTTATGGCTCCTGAGTTCGTTACTACATACGAAGGTACAGGATTAGTTCACGCCGCACCTGGACACGGTATGGAGGACTTCATTGTAGCAAGGAGGATAGGTCTAGAATTAATAGCGTCACCAGTAGATGATGAAGGTAAGTTTACCAAAATTGCTGGTAAGTATCATGGAATGTATGTACGAGACGCTAACCCGGAAATAATAAAGGATCTCATAGAAAGGGACGCATTATTAGTTGCAGGCAAGATTAAACACAAATATCCAGTGTGTTGGAGATGTAAAACACCAGTCGTGATGAGAGCTACATATCAATGGGTACTTAGAGTAACTAGGCTCAAGGATAAGTTAATTGAGGAAGTCAAAAAGGTCAACTGGATACCAGAATGGGCACTTGATAGAATTATGCACATGCTCGAGAATCTCCAGGATTGGGTTTTATCTAGGCAAAGATATTGGGGTACACCACTCCCAATATGGTTATGTCCTGAAGGTCACAAAGTAGTGGTCGGGAGCATAAAGGAACTAGAAGAGCTAAGTGGTAAGAGGCCCAAAGAACTACATAGACCATGGATTGATCAGATAGAATTTGGGTGCCCAATATGTGGAAAGCCAATGAAAAGAGTACCAGACGTCATAGATGTATGGTTTGACAGTGGAATATCATTCTTCGCTGCCAAAGGACACCCAGAGAAACTCAGCTGGGAAGACATATACATGGACTTCATAGTTGAGGGCCACGATCAAACACGTGGATGGTTCTTCTCACTCCTAAGATCAGGCGTTCTTGGATTTGGCAAAGCACCATACAAGAACGTCTTAGTTCACGGATTCGCATTAGATGAACACGGTAGGGAGATGCACAAAAGTCTGGGCAACTATGTTGGAACAGATGAAGCCATAAGAAGGGTTGGCAGAGATCCCCTGAGGTTCTGGGTATTACAAAACACCGTATGGGAGGACCTGAGATTTTCATGGAAGGGTATCGAGGAAATTAAAAGAGATTTATCAATAGCGTGGAACACCTTTGTATTTGCATCAACATACATGAACCTAGATAAATATGATCCAACAGAACATAGAGTCGAAGACTACCTAGAACACCTAAGGCCAGAAGATAGATGGTTATTATCAAGAATAAATAGATTAGTAAAGGAAGTAACGGAAGCTCTTGATAACTATAGACTACACGAAGCAGCTAGAAAATTAAGAAGATTCATAGTCGAAGACGTCAGCCACTGGTACATTAGACTAATAAGACCAAGAGTCTGGGTAGAAGAAAATACTCCAGACAAACTAGCAGCCTATACTGTGTTATACTACACTCTATGGAGATGGTTAATAATGATGGCACCATTCACACCATTCTTTGCAGAAAAGATTTACCAAGAAGTATTCAGAAAGACTGATCCAGAACTACCTGTATCAGTACATCTACTTGACTGGCCAGTCGTTGAGTCAAAGTATATTGGTGATGAGTTAGAGAAAGTTATGGATGTTGTTAGAGAGATATATGAAGCATCAGCAGCAGCTCGTATGAAAGCAGGTATAAAGTTAAGACAGCCAGTAAAATCATTAACGGTATATACTGATAGAGAAGAGATCAAGTCTATTGTCGGGAAATATAAGGATCTAATCACTAGACTCACAAACGTTAAAGAAGTAGAAGCCAAACCCATAAGTGAGCTAGGAGTACTTGTCAAATACCGTGTCTCACCAATATATAGAATCCTGGGACCATTATACAAGAAATTAGCTAAGAAAGTAATCGCGTACATCGAAGAACACCAAGAAGAGATCGCCAAAGACATCATAGCGAAAGGAACACATGAAACTGTTGTTGAGGGAGGAAAGATAACAATTACAAAAGAACAAGTAACCATAACACCAACATACATGGAGGGCTACAGCGTAGAAGACAGAGAATGGGGAAGCGTAGCAATAAACACAAAACTATCCAGAGAAGAAATAGCAGAAGGACTAGCAAGAGACATCGTGAGAAGAATACAAGTAATGAGAAAAGAACTAAACCTACCACTCGATGCCAAAATAGAAACCTACATCTATGCACCAAAAGAACACATAGACTTATTAAAAGACCACATAGAATACATCAAGAATGAAACTAGAACGATAGATCTAGTCTTTACTCCTAACGAAGAAGAAGTTAGAAACATCCAGGGATACACTAAAGAATGGGAAATACAAGGAGAGAAATACATTATAGTGATAAGAAAAGCAAACAATCAATCGTAAATGTCAAGAACAAGAAAATCCTTTTCTATACTCTCTTCTGAATCACTATAAAAA
>JAGHDU010000114.1 GCA_021159785.1 Staphylothermus sp.
CTCTCTAGTATATCCCCTTATTTTTTCGAAATACCGACATACACTTCATTCATTACAGAATATGGTTGTTTAGGTTTCTGTTTAAAGAATAGTACAACAAGTATTCCAGCAATAGATATAACGACTCTATATACATCTTCGAGTTTAGTAACACTTACAACATGACCTTTTCCACAAAAATCATTATTCATGCATTCCTCCTTACTATCGGTTACCACAATGCTTAATTCCTCACCCTTATTAATTGTCATTATTTTTTCATGCATCTCAAAGACTATTTCCTCATCGCCACAACTTGTCTTAACTCTGTAAAGTTGCGGCAATTTTAGTTGCTCTATATCATTTACTCTACATTCATATTTTGGCATATCCCATCCACCACTTCTAAATTTATTATTAACAAACTCTTTATTGAGGAGTAATCCCAATATATCTCTTACTAGATATATGTTTCACCAGATAAAAAGGTGATAGATATGGCTCTAGTGGATGCATCTAGAAGATTAGCAGCAGAATTAGCTGGGCTAATTGATAAGAAAGTAAAGGTAATATTATCCGATGGAAGATACTACGAGGGAACATTAATTGGGTTTGACCACCCCTCTCTTAATCTCTTACTAGAGAATGCTGTGGACAATAATGGCACAAAATACCCAAAGGTAATAATCAAAGGCGACCGAGTATCAGAAATTTTGACAACAGAGATCCCATTATTTGACCCGGATGATTTCAGAGAGTACATTATTAGAGAAATGAGGCTCCCAGACCATCTAGTAAAAGTAATTCCAGAAGCAAGGGTAGTAATTGTACAAGGTAGGTACAAAGTATCAGAAAAAGGAGTAGAAGGAACAGGCCCACTAGCACAAACACTATATGAATTCTTCCAGAAATACATTGAAGAAAGAAAGAAAATGTTCAAGGGATAAGTAGGATTGGAATACTTCGATACAAGAGACTATGACTTAGCAGGAAGAATAGGTAGACTGAAAACAAAGCATGGGATAATCGAAACCCCCTATCTTTTTCCCGTAATTGATCCTATTCGTCAACAACCATCACTCGAAACTATACGTAGTCTTGGATTTAATGGAATAATTACCAATGCATATCTTTTCTATAGAAGAAACAAGGGTCTGCCAAAGAAAATACATGATTATTTGAAATGGAATGACACTATAATGACGGATTCGGGTGGATACCAAGTACTTGTATATGGAGACGTCGAAGTAGATAACAAAACTATAGTAGAATATGAGAAAAAAATAGGTACAGATATTGCTGTTATACTAGACATACCGACAGGAACAAAAATGTCTTGGGATGAAGCAAGACAAGCTCTATTTGAAACAAACAAACGAGCCGTGGAGATACTCCCGCATATAATGGACTCTGACCAGCTATGGGTTTTCCCAGTACAAGGATCACCATATAAGGACTTATTACTTATATCAACCTCAAATGCTTGGAGACTGCCTTACCACATTCTCGCTTTCGGCTCACCAACAGTACTTTTAGAGAAATACGAATATGATAAGATCCTTGACCTAGTAGGATTCGCGAGATTAAACCTACCACCGCATAAACCTCTCCATGTCTTTGGTGTAGGTCATCCAATGATAATACCCTTCCTCGTAGCATTAGGCGGAGATCTCTTTGATTCAGCTAGTTATATACTCTACGCTAGAGACAATAGGTACATGACTGAAACAGGTACAAAGAAACTAGAAGAACTACATTATTTTCCATGCAATTGCCTTGTGTGCAGTAAATACACACCAAAAGAATTATTGGAAATGCCTAGAAAGAAACGGGTAGAATTTCTAGCACTACATAATCTATATATGCTTAAGAAAGAAATCAACAACGTGAAACAAGCAATAAAAGAAGGAAGACTATGGGAATACCTTGAATACAAAAGTAAATCACACCCAACGCTTAGAAAAGCCTTTGAAATCGTAAAGAAATATACCAGTTATCTCGAAAAATATAATCCAGAGACCAAGGGAACAACACATGCACTATTGTTAACTGATAAAGATTCTTATCATAACCCTAGATTGAACCGGATAAAGAGAAAAGTCTACAATATGTTATTTAAAATGAAGCCCAAAAACATAATACTAATACCTGCATATAAAAAACCATACAACCAACAAATAGAATACATTGAAGCAAAGAAGAAGTACCCAGAAAAATACACTATATTGTTCTATCACCCGTATCTGGGCGTCTTTCCACCACAACTAGCTAATACCTATCCATACTTTCAACACGAAGTAGGCATAATTGACAAGGAAGTAATTATTAAAGCTACAAATGAAATAATCCAATTAATAAATGAAATAAAGCCAAAGGAAATAATTATCGTCCAGCTAATTGAAGAAAAATATTATTCCTTAATAGAAGAAATTATCAAATCGCTTAGAACCAAAACTACATATACATTGAATGTTCTTTCTTTTCAGACTTGATTTCTCCTTCCATAGCTTTCATTATTTCTTCTTTCCGCTCTTCAACAGCCTCTACGATGCTGGCTTCTTCTAGTAATTTTTTGGTACTAATACTTGTGCCAAGTATTTCTCCTATCACATTAACTGCTACAGCACTCGCCCTTGGGTCGGGTCTATATAATTCTGTATATGCAAAAATAGCTACACCAGGGATCTTGTATGCTTCCATAAACATCATTGTTAACGCCAATGGACCAATAACGTGTTTATCCTCGAGAATTGGGGCATCAAGCACTATTTCTGGATTGTCTATGGGTACCCATCTATACTTTTCATCTTCTTTCTCCTTAATAGCAGGATCTAATCCGCCAACTAGTATTGAGAATGAAACCTTAATCTCTTTAAGGAATTTTGCTATGAACTCGGCATAACTTGTTCTCTCCCGAACATGTGGTGCACTATGATTTACTAAGACAAGAAGCTTCTTATCTCCAACCTTCCCATAATAGAGTTCGAATGGAAAAACTAAACCCAACCCTTTTTTATAGAAAGTCGCTTCTGGAAAGTACCTTGTTCGTATAAAACCTATTCTTTCAAGACCGAGTTCTAAAGCAATATGCCTACTAGCGAGATAACCAACCATTCCAAAGCCTTGATAACCAGTTATAAAGTAAGCACCATTTAGTTCATCTTTTGGAATATCTTTTAGTAGAAATAACTTTATTTCTCTAACCACTTCCATACTCCTCCTGTACACCTTCTCTAATTCTTACAGCTTCACCCCAATTATAATATATCATCTCCCATCCGGGTCTAATAGCTCTTCCAACCCCTATTAATTCACCGTTTTCATCAACAACAACCACTTCATCTCCCGGACGAATCTCGGGATCGGCCATGACTACATGCTTACTAAATACATTTCCACCGTTCTTTATAAACTCAGCGTAGTTGATATTTACATATACTCTAAATTTCGGGGGTTCTGCTAATCTGTTCAATACTCTTGCTGATGGGATGTGTAATAAAAATCTATGATCCCCCGCTCTGAGGGATAAATAAAGTTTGTCCTCATACAATAAATATCTGATCTTACCGGTTGAGGGACTAATCACCAAGGTTATATTGTCAGGAATAAGCTCGATACCATATTCTCCAAATTGTAAGCTGGCTATCCATCTTAACTCCTCAAGTTCTTCACTGGTAGCTTTTCTCTTATGCAATACCAACCCTCCTAACATGTACACTGATATAAAATAGTAGTAAAAGAAAGAGCCTAAGGAAGATGATGTTAAAATAGCTTAGAACATATACGACGTTGCACGTTCTTTTTTGCCCCCTACAACTTCAACGTTATTCTCTCTAATACTCTTTTTACTCATAACTTTGCGCACTGCTTCTAAGAAGTCATTCATATTTACTTTCCTTCTGTTGTTCCTAATGGCATTATATCCCGCCTCTGTAACAATTGCTTTAATTTCTGCACCGGAAGCACCTTCTGTTATTTTAGCTAATTCGTATAGATCAACATCTTCCGCTAACTTCATTCTCCTAGTATGCACTTTGAAGATCTCATATCTACCATTTAAGTCTGGTAGTGGTACTTCGATTAACCTATCAAATCTTCCCGGTCTCAGAATAGCTGGGTCAAGTATATCAATCCTATTAGTTGCTGCAATTATCTTTACCTTGTCCAATGGTTTAAATCCATCAATCTCAGCTAGTAATTGCATAAGCGTACGCTGAACTTCCCTTTCACCACTCGTCCCTATATCGAGCCTCCTAGCAGCAATAGCATCTATTTCATCTATAAAGACAATTGCTGGAGCGTTTTTCCTAGCATATTTAAATACTTCACGCACAATCCTTGCTCCTTCACCAATGAATTTCTGAACTAGCTCACTACCTACAATACTTATAAAAGTTGCTCCTGATTCTCTAGCAACAGCTTTAGCCAACAATGTCTTACCACATCCTGGAGGGCCATAGAGCAGTACTCCCTTTGGAGGCTCTATCCCTATCTCTTCGAATAATTCAGGGTTCTTAAGTGGAAGCTCAACTACCTCTATTAATTCTCTTATTTGTTCTTTCAACCCACCAATATCATCAAATGTAACATTAGGTCTTTCTATAACCTCCATGGATTTAACATACGGATCTTCGTACTCAGGAAGCACATCAACGATCGTAGAACCTCTCTGGTTTAAAGCAACATGCTGTCCAGGCCTAATTTTCTCTCTTGGAATGGTCCCTAAGACATTAACTATTAAGTTAGGCCCAGTACTACTTTTAACTACTACACGACCGTCATCAAGTACGTTTAGAACAACTGCCTCTATAAGAGGCGGCGATAATAGCTTCTCTATTTC
>JAGHDU010000083.1 GCA_021159785.1 Staphylothermus sp.
AAACTCGTATACTAACTGTGAAAGACATATATAGAGACATATTTATAACGCCAAGCAATATTGCAAAGAACTTAAGCGATAAATACGGTTATTTACCCTATATGATTGAACGATACATTAGAATACTTGGCTTAAATGAAGTAAAGAAATTGCTGGAATCTTTCGAAAAACCATTAAAGCCTGTTATTCGAACAAACACTATACTTATATCACCAGAAGAGCTTCAATCTAGACTCAATGATTTGGGTTTTACATTGGAAAAAATCCCTTGGGCACCAATAGCTTTCAGAGTGATAAAAACACCAAAATCTCCTACTATAGGCTCAACACATGAGTATCTGAAAGGATATTATTATGTTCATAGAGATGCAGCCAGTCTTATACCAGTGATACTGTTAACGCACAACTACAAAGGCGAAGTCATTGACACATGTGCAGCACCAGGAGGAAAAACAACCTATTTAGTACAACTTCTGGAAAACAAGTATCATGTAATCGCCAACGATCTTGTATTGTATAGGTTAAAAGTACTCATAAGTCACTTAATGAGGATGAAAATAGGGAACGTAAAAGTATTATGGAGTGATGCAAGAAAACTCCCTACACTATTGAAGAAAAAATATCAGAGAGTGCTTGTTGATGCTCCATGTAGTGGAGAAGGCACAATAATGCTTGATCATGGTCGTAAGACAAGGACGGCACTTAAAGATTTAGCCAGGATTGTGAAGAGAGAAATAGAGATATTATACCATGCAATTGATTTGCTTGAACCAGGCGGCATATTAGCATATGCAACCTGTAGTATAGCTCCAGAGGAAAACGAGTATGTTCTGAACAAAGTACTAGAAATCAGAGATGATATAGAAATCGTCAACCCACCAATCAAACTCTTCGATTGGGATCCTTGGTTAACAAATTATTTAAACATGGATTTTCCAAGCGAATTTAAGAAATGTATAAGGATATGGCCTCATAAGCACGGAATGATCGGTTTTACTACTTGTTTGATTAGAAAGGTGTAACAGGATGAAAAATGACCATAACAAGCACGTTAGTTATAGAATAGGTAAGTTACCATACAAGCTCAGGAGTATTTTGAATTATTATATTAGAGAGTGCCTTCAAGTAAATCCAAATAAGTATATTGGTGCTGAACAATATCTAATTTGTTTCAATGTATACTGTTTTATTCATCAGGGTTCAGGAAAATTCAATGGTGCTACTCTTCTGTATTCAGGAAAATGGATCGGCGTTGTTTTTGGTAACAAACCATATTTATCACCGCTTCTTTACGAAGAAATTTACCGAGATATAGGGGAATATAGAGCAGCAATAATGGTTGGAGAAAAAGGGGTGAAGAATTTCCTTTATGGTAATGATATCTTACCAGCCAGTATAGTAAGAGAATACGATCCTATTAATACAATTGTAGCTGTAATTGATGAAAAAGATCATTCGGTGATAGGAGTGGCAAAACCAATAGGAGCACATAAAAGAATATACAGAAATATTTATGATATAGGACTTTTCCTAAGAGCATGGAGTTAATGATATTTTATTTCTTGATTTTGATCTTTTTCCAGATATTAGCTAAAGCTATTGGTGTAACAATACTAGTAACATATATGAGAATTATTATGGAAGCGATCATAGAATCAGTAACGACGCCATAACTAGCACCAAGTGCAGTGATAACAAGCGCTACTTCTGCTCTAGGCAGCATCCCAAAACCTATAAACAACGATTCGTATTTATTAAATCCACTTAACTTGGCAAATAACCCACAACCCACTACTTTACCTATAAACCCAGCTAATAACACCACCCCGATGAATCCAAGATAATCGAGTCTTATCAAATATGGTTTTATATCAATCATAGCAGCTGATAAAACAAAGAACAGAGATGCAAAAATATTTGGAATTAAACTAAATCTATGAATAACATGTTCCACTCCCCTGATCTCGCTAAAAGCTAATCCTACAATATATGCACCAACAACTAGACTCAAGTTGACCTTGACACTCGCCCATGCTATGATCAAAACAAACGATAAAAGTAACGCTATAGTTGTATCTTCTAGATGCCCAATATACCTTATACTACTCCATATAATTTTCGATTCTCTATGCAAAACATAAATCATTAAAACATAGAAGCTAACAGCTATGATTATAGTTATTATTAAATCTTCAATTTTTTGAATGCCCGCAGTTACAATTGCAGTAGTTATTCCAAGAACAATTAATCCTCCAACATCATCCAATACAGCTGCTCCAAGAATAGTAGAAAAAATCCTCGTTCCAAGAGCACCAATATCTGTTAGAGTTTTAACAGTCAAACCAACACTAGTTGCTGTAAGTATAGCTCCTAAAAACATGCTTTGATTAGGCGTTAATCCCACCATTAATCCCGCAAAATAACCTAGAATATATGAGAAAATTATACCGCCTATTGCAACGTATAGACTACTTTTAATGCTTTTTACAAATTCAGAAAACTTAGTCTCCATACCAGCCAAGAATAATAAACTTATAATACCAAGCCATTTTAAAACATCCAAGTACTCTATTGTTTCTGCATTTAAGAAATTTAATACAGTAGGCCCCAGAAGAATCCCAGCAAGTATATCTCCTAGTACAGGAGGATAACCAAAATAACTAATGATTTCTTCAAAGACTTTTGCAATAAGGATAATTACTGCAAGATCCAATAAGATCTCTGCAACTAACTCCTCACTAATCATGTAATTCTCCCTGTATCTCTAGTTTTTCCTCGAGGTCGCTAATGTCCTCTAGTACATCAGTTATTTCAATATAGTTATCCAAAGTTTTATTTTTACTAATTATCTTCTTTGTCCAGCCATTGCGTCGAGCGTAATCTTCAATGATTTTGAGTATTAGGAATGCCTTCACA
>JAGHDU010000154.1 GCA_021159785.1 Staphylothermus sp.
ATCTCTTCCTTCTTCTTAAGTGTTTTCTACTTACTCTTCCTCTGATCAATGCCCAGTATATCCATGCTCTTCTCTTAATAGATTCTATTCTTGTATGTTCAATACCATCAAGATAAGCTGCATATCTACTTCCCGATATAAGTTTAGATCTCATCTTTGCACTACCCTTGTATGCTAGAGCTACTAGAATGGCCATGTGCAATATTTCTTTTCTTCTAATACTCTCTTCTATGTCGTTCCAGTATTTTTCTAGGAACCGTGTTGTATGTTCACCCTTAACGAATACGGGGTGTTCAATAATTGCTTTCAATAATGGTATATTGGTTTGGATTCCTGAAATAACGTATTCGCTTAATGCTCTCTTTATCCTGCTTATTGCTTCGAGTCTATCATTACCCCATACAATTAATTTTGATATTAATGGATTGTATTCGCCTGGTACAAAGCTATTGGAAGCGACACCTGAATCAACACGGACTCCTGGACCCGATGGCTCTATATAGTATGTTATGAAGCCTGGGCTTGGCATGAGTGTAAGTGGGTTTTCTGCATTTATTCGTGCCTCGATGCTGTGTCCACGTATGCTTATTTGTCTCTGTTTAAGGGTGAGTGTTCCTTCCGTAGCTATGATTATTTGCTGTTTTACAATGTCTACTCCGGTAATGAATTCTGTGACAGGGTGTTCTACTTGGAGCCTAGCATTTATCTCCATGAAATAATATTTTTTATGCTTGGGATCGTATAGCATCTCAACTGTGCCGGCATTAACGTAGCCGATGTATTTCATTAGCCTTACTGCATCTTCTGTCAAGGATTTTCTTATTTTAGATGTTAGCGCTGGCGATGGTGCTTCTTCTATAATTTTCTGGTGTCTTCTCTGAATACTGCAATCCCTTTCGTAGAGATGTATTATATTGTCTCCATCACCTAGTATTTGTACTTCGATATGTTTGGGGTTCTCAATATATGGTTCTACATAGAGTCTGGCATCTTTGAAGGCATTTTCTGTTTCCTTCTTTGCTTGTTCAAAATACTTTTCTGCTTCCTCATTATTTCTTATAATTCTTATACCCATTCCTCCGCCTCCACCAACTGCCTTTAACATCACTGGATAGCCGTGGTCTTTGGCAAATTCCACTATATCTTTTGGATCATTGACATTCATCCACGGTAATGTAGGGACTTCTGCTTCAACAGCTTTTTTCTTGGCACGGACTTTGTCTCCAGCTAGTTCTATGACTTCTGGAGGAGGACCTATGAAAATAAATCCTTTCTCGATAACTTTTTTCGCAAATAAAGGATTTTCGCTTAAGAACCCGTATCCGGGGTGTATAGCATCAGCACCTAATTCTATAGCAGCATTAATTATATCGTCCATATCGAGGTAATTTGATATTTCATAATCCTCATTCACGAATTTTCTATGTAAACTGTTCTTATCTATAGAAGTGTATACTCCCAAAGGAGTATAGCCAAGTTCACGTACGCTTCTAGCTATTCTAACTGCTATTTCTCCTCTATTCGCTACCAGTATTCTGAGTGTCATGAAATTACCCCATTATTCCTCGAAAGATACAATGCTTATCGACTTGCTGGAATAATTATTTAACATGTATATTATATCACTTATCATATGTGTAATTAACTACTAATAATTTTAAGTCTTCTGATGAAAATACATGCTATATAAATTTAAATCTTATTGGTGTTTTATTTGATAACTCTTTCAATGTTTTAATTATACTGGTAGTATTCTCATGTTCTTTGATAATTTCTAAATCATCAATTGTTATAGGTCCTATCCTATAAATTGCCAAGCTGGGAGCTACGGTCTCTATTACATGTCCTATTCCTCTATCTGTAAATAACTGTATTATTGTTTTAAGATCTTGCTTACTGGGGATCGAAAGATTTGATGGATGCGTGTGTGCAGAAAAACATTGTGGTATTCTTGGTAATAATACCTTGTTTTGTTCTCCTTCTAGGAGAAAGGCTTTACCATTAAACAATATACCCAAATAGTATTCACGCCGAGTATTTATAGTCTTAGCAGCGTATTCTTTCATTTTGTAATGGAGAGTTTCTCGATAGTAATTTATGACTTCCTCGTACAAGTTTTTTAGACTGGTATCTCCTCTACCCAAAGTGGCTGTCACGTTATGTTTTTCAGAGAATACTGCGATACTTTCCAATAAGTCATATTTACAGTTAACTCCTTCAACTGTTAAGACATTGTCCTGAATATTATCTGAGTTTATAAGGACTTCTTCACATTCTGCATCTTCCAATACATCTTCTAGGAAGTTTATAGTGCGGGCTAAAAAAGCGATTCTTACTGTATGGTTATTTTCGATAATTGTTTGATATCTCTGATTCACTATGTATCATCCATTATTTTCTTGCTAGCAAGTCTATTACATCAACATATATATCTATTGCTTTATGCAGAGAATCTATTGGAATATATTCATCTACTTTATGAGGCACATGAGGGTCTCCGGGTCCATAGGATGCTGCTTGTATGCCCTTGAGCGTATAGTATCTAAGATCTAGTCCGCCTACACAGACGGTTTTTCTGGGTTCTTTACCTATGTTTTTCTTTATGGCCTCTTCTAGTACTTTGACTAATTCTGACTCTGGATCAGTAATTGCTGGCTCCATTTTCTCAACTATTTCTAATTCAACTTCTGCTTTGGCTGCATGTACTGCCTTACTTATGATATCTTCTAGTTCACTTATTACATCAGAAGTATTTTCTTCAACAATCAATCTCCTATCAATACTGAATCCCGACAAACCTGGTACAATGTTTATGCTTCCGGGAGATATTAGTTTGCCTCCAAGTGTAGCGGTGGGGTGGTTAGCTATTTCTACATCGTATACGTACTTACTTTTCCTTTTTTCTAGAGAGGGTAGGTAGTTTTCGATCAAGTACTTTGCTACATAAACCATTTTTTCAAATGCATTTACTCCAAGCATAGGAACAGATCCATGTGCTTGTTTTCCTTTCACTTTCACCATGGCCCAAACAGATCCTCTGTGACCATGCCATATATTGTCAATACCGCTTGGCTCAGCTATTATTACCCAATCAGGTCTGCTTCCAAGCTCATTCACTAAATAACCAGTACCCGCAATTCCACCTATTTCTTCATCAGGTACAAGAGCAGCTTCAACGATTATATCTGGTTCTTTTTCTTGTTGTGCATAATAGATCATGGATGCCAAAAACGCAGCAATTCCTCCCTTCATATCAGTTGAGCCACGACCATATATTTTGCCATCTTTCTTTAACGGCTTAAAAGGCTCCGTGACGCTCCATCCTTCTCCAGGGAAAACAACATCGTAATGTCCATTGAATTGAAGAACCTTGTCACCAGAACCTATTCTAGCTAATAAGATATACCTGGGTTTGTTTGGGTTCATCTCTGAACGTAATTTTTCTTTAACAAATTCATCGGGTACACGGTGAATAGTAACATGTATACTATATTTTTTCAATACTTCAGCATAATAATTTACAATATCTTCATAAGCTTCGCCAAGAACCGTGGGGTACTTTATACTTTCCATAAGTATTTCTTCAGCAAGGTTATATACCCACTGAGGGAGTTTAGACATGTTTTCACCACGTATTAGGATTTTTATGTATATGGTACAATATAAGTTATCAGATGCGAGTATCAAATAGCTTATTTGTGAAGTATACATATTCCTAGATATGAAGCATGTTGTTTTTATACTTGGATTAAACTGTATGGATAAACAATTTATACTATATATTCGTATATACATTAATTTGGGGGCAAATGTGATTGATGCAACACTATTGTTGCTAACAATTGGATATTTGACAGCAATATTTATGGCGTGGAATATAGGAGCAAATGACGCTAGCAATCCTACAAACACAGCCGTTGGTGCTGGAGCATTAACGATTAAACAAGCACTCATACTATTTAGTGTATTTGCAGGTGTTGGTGCTCTTCTCCAAGGTTGGATGGTTATGAAAACATTTGGTAAGGGAGTTGTCCCAGATATTGACATAATTGGCGCATTATCTGCTGCAGCAGCTGCAGGTACTTGGGTAATCATTGCTTCTTGGAAAGGAATACCTGTATCAACTAGTCAGAGCATGGCAGGAGGAGTACTAGGTGTAGGATTAGCCTATGTGTACTTGGGTAGGATGGGTATAAACGAAATACGATGGAATGTTGTCTACAAGATATTGTTAAGCTGGGTTACTAGTCCTTTTCTTAGTTTATTACTAGCGATCACGTTATTCAATATATTTATAATAGCATTTAGTAGACTGGAAAAGAAGGGGTATAATGTTAATCATATTCTAAAAATCCTAATCATTACATCATTAGTATTCTCTGCGTATTCCTTCGGAGCGAATGATGTAGGTAATGCGACTGGCGTATATTATGCAGTTACATCGAAGTATCTGGGATTACCCGATATTAATACACGTATTTTCTTGGCATTACTAGGAAGCATAGGCATAGCTCTAGGTGGATTCACGTTTGGCAAAAGGGTTATTGTTACAGTCGGTTATCGAATAACGCGTCTAGATCTTGTTACTGGGGCAGCTGCGGGATATGCTAATGCATTGACTGTATGGTTGTTTACCACTATTCCATATCAATTATTTGGTTACGGAATGCCTATATCAACAACTCATGCCAGTGTTACGGCTGTGATCGGTGTAGGTATTGCCAAGAGTAAAAGTTTAAGCAGTATAAATTGGCAAATAGTATTAGTAATACTCGCTTCCTGGTTGTTTACATTACCTATAACGATTGGTTTAGGGTTCATATACTATATGTTAATCAATGGTTTTTTGAATATATGATACATGGAAGGTGAGGTGTTAGATAAATATGTCCACTTGGGTATGGATTTCGGGTAGGCGTGAAAGAGAAGTCATTCTCAAAAGCATGGATCATTTAGAGTATGTATACAAGACTGTGTTTCATCTTGGAGAAATGCTGAATAAGATCCAGAAGTTAGAACTTGAGAATGCCTTATCGGAATATGATAAAATCAATAAATACGAAGAAGAAGCCGATAGAATAAAGCGTGAAATTATAGGAGAACTGAGTAAAGGGAATATTCACCCAATGGATAGAGAAGACTTATTGAGATTAATATTTCAAGCAGATGATATAGCAGCTCATGCCAAAGCATCGGGACGGAGGTTAAAGTTGCTTACCGAACTAGGTTATGATATACCCGATCAGTTACTATCATTATTGATCAATATGGTCGTAGACATTGTAAAAATGGTTGATATGCTTAGAGAAGCAATATCACAATTAACAAGGAATCCACGTAAAAGTCTTGAAATAACTCATGTAATTGAGGATATTGAGGAAAAAGTTGATGATGTACGCTTGGAAGCACTTAGATTAATATTTAGAACATGTAGTGGAACTTTTGATAGTAAATGTGTCCTCTACAAAGAAATAGTCGATAATATTGAGAATACAGCTGATAAATGTGAAGATACAGGTGATTTAATAAGGTCTATTTCATTAGCTCATCTTCAGTAATTTATTTCAAGAGCTTTCTCTGAATCTATATCATATACGCTGGTAATTACGGGGAAACGTTATCCATAATGCTGAATAATGATTAAGTGGTGGAAATACTTGAAAAGGAAGGATAGAGGTGTAACGAAAGCTAGGCAATGTGTAGAAGAATGTATCGGAACAGATAATATTCCTAGATGTTTCATCAAGTGTTATATGAAAGCAGCTGTTTTAGAAGCATATGTATGGATCGATTATTTGAGGAAAATATCAGAAGAAGTGATAAAATTATA
>JAGHDU010000073.1 GCA_021159785.1 Staphylothermus sp.
AGAAAGAAGACATACTGTATATCGTCGGGATGAGCCAACTACAGGTCTTCACTTTTACGATGTAGACAAACTCTTAATCTTATTGCGTGGACTTGTAGAGAAAGGAAGTACCGTGATTATCATCGAACATAATTTAGATGTCATCAAACAAGCTGATTGGATAATTGATCTTGGACCAGAGGGAGGAGATTGTGGTGGAAACATTGTAGTACAGGGAAGTGTTGATGATATTATGAACTGTAAAGAAAGCTACACTGGACAATGGCTACTAAAGAAGCGGTAACTAAACCCTTAAGAAGGAGATAATATCGTCTAGAGGAACAATATTTGATTCAGATTCGTTTCTTTTCTTAATCTCTACAGATTCCTGAGCAAGAGTTCTTTCACTCACCACTATTCTAAATGGGCATCCTATTAAATCTGCATCTGCGAATTTCTCCCCAGTACTTACTCCCTCTCTATCATCCCACAGCACTTCAAATCCATTGGCTTCTAATTCTCTCTCTAATTCCTTCGCTCTCTTCTGTCCTTCTTCTCCTATATGTAATAATTGGATGTGAAACGGTGCTACAGCATATGGCCAAATAATACCTTTTTCATCATGATACTTCTCAACCAACACCCCGAGTACACGTGTTATACCAAGTCCATAGCAACCCATAACAACAGGTTTTTCTATACCATCTCTATCTACAAACTTATACCCCAATGCTTTGGTAAACTTATCAAATAGAGGGAAAATATTACCCACTTCACTAGCTTTGAACGTATTATACACTTCGTTTGTTTCACAGAAAAGATCCCCTTCCTTAGCTATTTTGATATCATAGAACTTTTTGGGTTTCTTTATATCCCTCCCCCAATTCACATTTAGGATATGGTAGTTAGTACGATTACCTCCACACTCAAAATTTACAAGGTTTTCTATAGAATTATCTAAGTACACAGGAATACCTTCTTGCAAATTTATAATCCCTGCATATCCTATTTCTGCACCTGTTACTTTCTCTACAATCTCCTCTGAGGCAAGTCTCATCTTACTGCACCCCACAATCTTCATTAGTTTAATTTCATTAATATCATAGTCCCCTCTTAGGGCAGTTATCACTACTGGTTGCTCTTTACTATCGGTTTCAAATATTAAAGTTTTGATTGTTTGATATCCTTCAATACCAAATGCTTCACACAAATCTTCTACTCCTATTATCCCTGGCTCATTTCTATACTCTATCTCTTTCATCTCGGTATCTTGGACCTTCTCAACTACTTTAGATGGGGCTACCTCCCTATTAAACGCCTCACCTGTACTTGGTACCTGAAAGATTAAATCTTCTCCTGTCTCACACTTGGTTTGAAATTCGTGAGAGAACTCCGTTGTAAACGTACCACCAGATGCAGCAGCAATTACCGTTTCTTCTTTAATACCAAGTTTTCCGAATATGTTCCAATATGATTGCTTAGCTTTCTCATAATATTCTCTAAAGTCTTCAATAGAGGTGTGGAAGCTGTAGAGGTCTTTCATTATAAATTCTCTACCTCTTAATATTCCTGATTTTGGTCTAGCTTCATTCCTGTATTTAGTTTGTATTTGATAGAGTGCAAAAGGGAAATCTTTATAACTTCTTCTAAACTTCATAGCCAATGGCGTTACTATCTCTTCGTGTGTAGGGTAGTATATATTCCACACTATTAACCTTCTTAGAAAGTTCATTTGCCCCAGATACTTTAAAGAGGTTATCTACTTCTTCTAATCTTCCTGTATTAACCCAAGCTTCTTTAGGAGAGAGTCCTGGCATTATGATTTCCACCCCTATCTTATCCATTTCTTCTCTTACAATCTTCTCAATTTTGTGTAGTACTCTAGTTCCTAAGGGTAGATATGTATATACTCCTGCCATTGTTTGGTCGATAAAGCCAGCTTTAATTAAGAGGGTTGCATTAGCAGAATCGTATTGTTTAGCGTTCTTATCTGTTTTAGTAAATATTTGTGAGTATTTCATAGTATTGCTTATTCTAACAGAATATACGATAATATGGCAATGACAAACAAAGTAGAATCCGGAATAGAAAGGATTGTACTGCCACAAGAGGTTACAGAACTTCACTTACCACAAGTAGTCGTAATCCAATTGACAACTCCATTCGAAGATATTGATTCTAATCACTCCAGCTCTAATGGTTGGTCTATTAATCATGATTCTTTCCCAGTAGAAGAAGATGTTTACACAAAGGATATTTCTATAGAACACTATGATAGAACCTTTTACAATATTGCGATTCAAGGTAATGAAGAAAATATTTTTGAAACGAGAGAACTTTCAATACTAACTGAAACCTTAATGGGAAAACCCAAGGCAAAAAGATTGCTTCGCTATAAACTCGATTTGAATACAAAAGAAATAACTATACTATCCTTGGACCAAACCCCCAATGAAGAGCTGCCTTAGCCAATGCTGAGTCTGGGTTAGCTACTATCCAATCCTTCATATCCATTCTGTTCATAGAAAGGTCCCTGGCCTGTACTACAGCCTCTACACCTGCTTCTATACCCCATGGATGGCCCAACACTCCACCACCACACTGAATCATAATATCTTCCCCTAACTGTTTGATAACTTCTTCTAAAGATCCAGGATGTAAACCACCAGATGCAACATGCCATACAGGCTTCATACCATACCAATTCTGACCTAATGTCATACTAGAAGATGGTGTAATATCTGCTTGCAAAGCATCCTTTATAAACTTAGGCTCACCATAATTCTCCATCTTTGTATTAGGAGCACCACCATGAAGAGAATCTACGCCAAGAAGACGCATAAGCTTAGCAATTACAATCATAGACATAGAAAAATCCTTAATCTCCCCCATATCATACACACCAGGACCACTCTCCCTATCAAACAAACTATGCATTGCCCTATGAGCATGTATAGCTAAACCAGGATTCTTTAATCTCATGGTATGAACTGCACTAAACCCAGTAACAACTACATCCATCATCATCCACCTCCCTCCCTCTTTCTTAATCATCTCTGCTCTTTCTAGCATAGTATCAATATTACTATGCGTTACATTACAAAGATAGAATTTCCTCTTCCCTGTCTTCTCCTCGATATCTCTCCTAACCTTATGAATCTCCCTCACCCTATCCTCAAACTTATTAAAATACAAACTAGTTAAATTCTCATCATCCTTAATACCCTGATACTCACCATTAGCCGCAGTAAAAAGCACCTTCGCAAGCCTAGCCTGCTCCTTAGCAGTCCTACCTACCTTAGGTTTAGCTACAGTACAAAGTTTTGGCCCCTTAGGAATCTCTAATTGCTCCCTTATCCCATCAATACCAAACGCTGGACCAGGCATAGACTCTACCCATTCTCTAGGAAACCTAATATCTAAGCATCTAAAGGCTTTCAACATCTTCATACCATCGATATTAC
>JAGHDU010000017.1 GCA_021159785.1 Staphylothermus sp.
GAGCTAAAGAACATTATACGTAGAGGTGACGCAGTCGTTGTGATTGTGCTTGAAATCAATGATTTAAGAGACATAGTACTAGCTATGGGTTCCTCCAAGCTTTTACTTAGTAGCGATGAAAAAATAATTATCAGAAAGAGCACCTATATTGAACCAGCAACTCTTGCAATAAGATCTAATAAAGCGGCTAGAGATATTGACCGAAGACTTGTTGAGAAACTAAAAAATCCAGATACAATTTTAAAGGTTAAGATAATCGGTTTACTTCTTGAAGAGATCGAATCGATAAATGAAGGTATAGGGAGCGTAATCTAGTACTTTCTTATATCCTACGAGAACATAATTGTCCCATTTGCGTAGAATGCTAACTATTTCATCGGGATTCTTTGAAACTACGTATAAATGTAGAGTACCTTTATTCTTTAAAAGAACATCATAGACATTCTTAAAGTCTAAACTGTTATGAGGTAAATTAGCTATTACTCTATCGAATAACCCATGTAGAGGTTTTAGTTCGGTGAAATATAATGCGTGTATCTTCATAGGTATAATTGTTCCTTTCAAAGATTTCTTGTTTAGCGAGATGTTATCTAGTATGCATTGATAAGCATAAGGATTCAAGTCATTTGCAAATACAATACTGTTTCTGAGGCTAACTATATGTATAGCGAATCCACCAATTCCACTAAAAAGATCCATAATTATTTCTTGATCTCTACAAGACTCTGCTATTCTCCTATGTTCCTCAGACAATCTTTTATTGTAGTACACTTTCCCTAGCAGGATCTTAAACTTTAACCCGTATTCCTTGACAATTACTTCTTCTACTGGCTCCCCCCAAATAAGCTCTAATTTGGGTAATCTGTATGAATCTACTGTTTCATTTTTTAGATATATTGCTCTTATCTTTGGATTAAGTCTTCTCAATGTATCAATAAGTTCATTTAACCCAATATTCTCCAAAACATTTCTTCTAACAATTATTACATCTCCTAGAAGATCATATGATGGTGTATATTGGGGAAGAAATTTCTTTTCTTTCCTTGGAGGATTACATAGCACCAATTGGAACTCTATATTGTGCTCACTAAGTATGCTTGTTAGTTCTTCCTTATTTATTTCTTCAATAATGGGTATATAGACATATTCTCTGTCGCTGTAAACTCTATATTCTGGATTAATCATTTTGCGATTCTTCAGTATCCTGATAGTTTTTTCACCGAATCGTTTCTCAACCTTTATGCATGTTACAGTAGTCATCCTTAGAAACCACTTTTTCTATAATAGTTTTTACAAATATACCAACATAGTTAAATCATGCATTAGGGTTCGGGTCTGACTGTTACTTTTTATTATTTTTAATTATTTCTGAATATTTTTGATTACTTCATTCCCTCATCCTTTATTCTCCCGCTCCCTCTGGTTTCATTGTTCACGGCGGGAGCGCTTTGGGGAGACCCAGGCTCCCCCGCATACGCATGTAAAGCTCTTAACCAGATGTTCATTGCTCCAACCACATCCCTGTCAGCTGTGAAACCGCATTTCCTACATATTGCTAGCCTGTGGTTGTAGACCAGTTTAGCCCCACATCTAGGGCAAACGCTTGAGGTACCCCTAGGATTAACGAGGATTACAGGTGCATTGTATTCAATGGCTTTCGATACTACTGCTTCCTGAAGCTTCCTGTAGGCGAGCATGGATAGCTTCCAAACAATTGTATTCTCTTTCCTTGCAAGGCTCTCACGTAAGTACTTCAAATCCTCCAGAGCAACAGCGTATCCACGCTTTTTTGCTTCGATGACAGTTTCTTTTGCAAATCTTCTACACCAATCAGCTGCAATGTTCCTTGCCTTTTTGTGAAGCGATTTGATTCTGTTGAGGATTCTGCCATTATATCTCCACCTCTTCGGGTAGTTACTCTGAATTTCCTCTGTCCTAGCTCTCTTACTCAATGCGTCAATGAATCTTGTCGTACGCCTCCTAACGCTTGAGCCATCATATGCTACAATATGCTTTAAATTAACATCGAATGCTAGGAGACCTCTAGGAGTGTAGGGAGAGTACTTAATCTCAAACACTATGCTCACGAAAAGCTTCCCATTACAGTACTTCACGTGAACCTCTTTCCACCTAAGACTCTTAAATCTCTCTATGTACTCCCTCCTATGAATAATCCTTAGTGTATACCATCTATTTCTGAGAATAACTTTTACAACGTGATTATTTATATTAACTCTAGCGTCTTGGTAATCAAATCTAGCACAAATCTTCTTTACAACTGGCTTAGAACCATTATTCTTCTTGGCTGATTTAACTAATGCCAGCGCTGTTGAGTAGATGTTTCTAGCTACGTGTGCTCTAAAACCATAGCTCCTAAGCAACGGGTAGAGTAGTTGGTGTACTTGGCTCTTCTTCGGCACCTTATCAAGCTCCCATAGAGCATCAACAGCTTTCTGTAGCACATACCTGTACATGTTTAAGTCCCACAACAAGTCGTTCGCACTACCTTCGATAACCTCTGCTCTTGTCTTCAAAGCCCTACGAAACACTCCCTCGGGCATCACCCGGGCTAGGAGGGTGATATACGCCTTCATCGGGCATACACCAATAAGTATTAATAGTGTACAGATTTATAAATTTTAGTATACTAGATAACCGCGGTGGAACAGGATGGTTTCCCTATATATCTTTGAAGCGAAAATTGTTAAGACTGGTGAAAAATACCTGATATACCCCCCGAAAGAGTACCAAGAAAAATTGAAGAAACTACATGGAAGAAAAGTGAAAGTTGTAGTAGTGGAGGAAAGCAATTAAAAGTATTCATAAATAATTGGAAATAACGATAGATAGGGAACGTTTTTTAAATAATTTAGAAAGCGGTGTGTATTGATGAAGAACATCATTAAAGGAGTATTAGTAATTTATAGACCTTCGCCGAAATGCCTCGAGATAGTTAAATGCATCATACCGATGCTAAGAGAAGCAGGCTTATCTGTTAACTCTATGTGGGTTGATGACTTAGTTAAGGAACTTAAAATAAAAACAGACCTAGTACTCAGCGTTGGCGGTGATGGTACTCTCTTAAAGATTTCAAGAATATTCCAAGATATTTCTCCCCTAATACTCCCTATACCATGTGGTAGGAGAACTGTCTTGTACGAAGACATTGATATCTCACAAATAGATACAGTTATAGAGAAATTGTTGAGGGGAGAATTTACTATACAACTGCTTGATAGAATACGGGTTCATTATGAAAAATCAGACTATCTAGCATTAAACGAAATAGCACTAATATCTGTTGATAGAGGTAAAGTTGTAGGATTCGAGATAAGCATCAATACACCTAGCACTATTACAAAATACTATATTGAAGGAGACGGATTAATTATCGGCCCCTCTACAGGCTCAGCGGCATATAATTTATCGATGAGAGGTCCATTACTTGATTACGGATTAGAAGCGATGTTTATAACTCCTATAAACCCAATGGAGCTTAATATAGCACCAATAGTTGTTCCACCTCTAAGCAAAGTCATAATTGAGTCAAAGGGCTTTACAGAAGTATATATAGATGGTGAGAAAACCGATATTTTGGCACACGGGAAAAAGATCTTTATAGAGCTAAGTCATTCCCATCTAAGACTTGTAAGATTCAAAGAAAAGAAAAACTATGTAAGTGATGTGTTTGACAAAAGAAGAGTTAAGTTCGAAATCTGAAAAACCTAAAAAGAAAGTGCTTGTTCTAGATACTTCCGCTCTACTCGCAAAATACCAGTTATTATTACCGCATAGTGAGTACGAGATAGCCACAACTAGCAGGGTCGTAGATGAAGTAAAAGATGCTGAAAATAAAGATGCAGTATTATTAGCTATTTCTCTCAATAGGGTGAAAGTAGTCGACCCCCCTCTTAAAGCATTATGTGACACAGAGAAGGTAGTGGTAAAAATTGGAGAACATACCTCGTTATCTCAAACAGACATTAGTGTTGCAGCGTTAGCTCTTCATTACAAATCCTTGGGATACAAAGCCATTGTTATAACAGATGATTATGCATTACAGAATCTCTTGTTTCATCTAGGTATCTCCTTTAAACCATTAAGAACAATAGGAATTAGAGAAGCACGAAGATACAAAGTATATTGCCCCAAGTGTGGATATGTTCCGAGAGACCCCGGTGAAATAATATGTCCGATATGTGGTTCTAAGCTTGAAGGAAAGAAAAGAACTAAGAAGCACTAGGAGATAAAACGGCTATGAAATATCCGTTGGGATCAATTGGTTTAAGGGGATTAAATCTATAAACAACAATATCGTCGTAGTAAACCTTGTCTGCATAAGGTATTCTGCCTTTATCAATAGTTTTCATCCCCAATTCTCTAACAGCATATAGTATATTTCCTTCATTTTCCTCCCAAGTCAGGGTACATGTAGAATACACTATAATAGTATCTTTATTAGCGATCTTCTCAGCTGTATTTAAAAACTGTCTCTGATAGAGATACGAGTTGACAATGTCCTTGTATTGTGTTGTTATTTCTATCTTTGGTCGTACACCAAGACCCGTACATGGTGGATCTATAAGGATCTTATTTGGTTTTCCTACTAGTTCTAAATCAATATGTATATATCTAGAGTCAAGGGGTAATATCAAGACATTCTTATACAAATCCAGACGTGTCAGCGTTTCTCTAACAATCTCAGCTTTCTTAGTATTTCTTTCAAAAGCTAGTACTCTACAAGCTCCACGACATAATTGTACGATATGACTAGTTTTTCCTCCAGGTGCGGCATTCATATCTATAACTAATTCACCAGGTTGTGGGTTAAGGATCTTTGAAGTTATAATGGCCGGTAGACTTTGTGGATAAAATAATCCTTCCGAATACTCTGGTAAATCCCTGATAGGTGGAGCTCTATAAATTGATAATATGTTCTCTCCAACAATCCCTTTACGCATATGCTTTAGTTCTTCGGATGATACCAGTGTCTTAATAATAGCGATTGGTCTATGATTTGGTGCTAGTACAGCGACTTCTTCTCCTCTATTAAAATTATCATACTTTATTATCCCTGGTCTATAGAGACTGGCTCCAATCA